>DASXWB010000994.1:0-11290 GCA_036503915.1 Lacipirellulaceae bacterium
GGTAGCGCCATCGAAGTTGTCGAGTCGCAGTTCGGCTTGCCGATTGCCAGCGTCGTGACCGTGGCAGGGAAAACAGCGGTCCGAAAGGATCGGGCGGATGTCGCGGTTGAACCGCGGCGCGTCAGCTTCGTCGGCGCGAAGTGATTGTGTCACCACGATCAAAAGCGCGATCGTTGCGAACATGCGCACAAACAGGATATGCCACTGCTGGCTTGCCCGGCAGCGCGCGCCGTGAACCGGTTCTGCACTGCTGGACAAGCCAGCAGTGGTACTCCATGTGTGTGAAAGCTGAGTGAAGCTCATTCCGCATCAAGGGCCGTAAAAGATCGGCCGCCAAAATTTGTCGCAGCGGCGGCCATGCCATCCAGAGACATCTATTATTATCCAGAACGCCGGGCAGAGTAGCGGGTTGCGAGAGTCAAAATCGCGATTTCGAGATTTCACAACTTGACGTGCCTGGATTTCCCGCCGTCCCGCCACCTTGGCGGTCAAGCCGAATCCCCAAGAAATTTCCGTGCGCACAGTGACTACAAGGGCATCCTAAGGTGTTGAGCAGAGTCCAGCCAGTGGCGGCGGCGGCATGGCTGCCAATCCGCTGCAGCGGCGAAGTGGACAACGCCGAATTACGATTTCTGACGGATGCATTTCGACAGCAATAATTCGCCAGCCGACGGTAATGGGAATGGTGTCGTGGTTGCCGCCGATTACGTCATTTGGCGCAAGAATTTCGGCGCCACGGGCGGAACCGGCGCCAAGATCACAGGCACATTCAGCGGCGCAAGATGCCGATATTGCAATAACAACGTGAAGCTCGACGAGGGTGAAACCTCTTCATGGCCTCCGAGGAGTACTGCTGGCTTGCCCAGCACTGTTCCGTCTCAGCAACACCTTGTTGTTGAAAGTCGAACTAGGAATTGGCAATAGTTGCCATGCGCCGCGCCAGACGTTAGCTTGACGCTCATGCTTCATGCGGTGACGCCAACCAGTCCCGACGAAAAATCGACGCACGTTCGATTCACGGTGCTGGCATTTCTCTGCGTGTTGTCGTTTCTCACGTACTACGACCGCCAGTGCCTGGTGCGCGCTCAGCCGGATATGGTGCGATCGCTCGGCTTGTCCGACGGACAGATGGGAATTGTCCTGGGGGCGTTTTGGTTTGCTTACGCGCTTTTTGAAATACCGAGCGGCTGGATGGGCGATCGCATCGGCGCTCGATTGACGCTCTCGCGAATCGTGCTTGCCTGGTCGCTTTTCACTGCGCTGACCGGCGTGGCAACTGGATTTTACTCGCTCCTCGTATATCGCCTGTTGTTCGGCGCGGGCGAGGCGGGGGCATACCCGAACATGGCGCGGATTCAATCCCGCTGGCTGCCGAAAATCGAACGGGCCCGCGCCGGTGGCCTGTTGTGGTTGTGCGCCCGGTGGGGCGCCGCGTTTGCTCCGTTTCTGTTCGGTTCGATCACGCGAGGCGTGGAATTTTTGCATGCGTCGTTCGCCGGTTCTCCGATCGCGAGCTGGCTCGCGGGCATTCCCAGTTGGCGAATCGGCTTTATTATTTCCGGCCTGCTGGGGATCGGCTGGTGCCTGATGTTTTATCCCTGGTTCCGCGACGAACCGGCTCAAAAGAGATCGGTGAGCGCGGCCGAGCTGGAGCATATTCATGCGCACCGCGGAGAAATCGAAACGTCGCACCAGATGGATGCCACAACCTGGCGCAAGCTATTCACCTCGCATTCGCTCTGGGCGATTGGGGTTTATTACTTTTGCGGCAGCTTTGCCTGGTCGTTTTTCATGAGTTGGATGCCACGCTACATGAACGATGTGCACCAGGTTTCGTTTCAGAAATCGGAATGGTCGGCCGCATTGCCGCTGCTATTCGGCGGCATCGCCTGCCTGGTCGGTGGCGTGCTCAGTGACGAGCTTGTGCGGCGCACGGGGTGGCGGCGACTTGGCCGGGCCGTGTTTCCGATGACGGGGTGCTTCATCGCCGCTGCCGCCATGCTGGGAATTCGGCACGCCGACTCGCAGCGCGAGGCGACGATCTTGATGTGCGTGGCAGCGGCCGCATTCGATTTGGGCCAGGCCGCCAACTGGGCCGCAATTGTCGACATCGGCGGCCGATACGCCGGGGTGGCGCTCGGCTTCATCAACATGATCGGCTGCCTGGCCCATGCGGTGCAGCCGTTTATAGGGCAAGACGTTTTCAACAGCATTGGCTGGAATGCATTGTTCGGCATCTACGCGGTCGCCTACCTGCTGGCGATGATGACTTGGACGGTGATCAATCCGCTAAGGCGGTTTTACGACGACCGGAATGATGGAGTTTAGTTGGGTGGAGACGACGTAGGAGTTCGGCGTTTCAACTTGCTTGCCACAGGGTTGCTGTCGTCAATAAAGCGCAGGTGGCGGTCCTTCCAATGCTTGGCGTAATCGACGCCGATGCGCTTAGTTCTGATGATTCGCGGACAGTAATCAGGCTCCTGCACTAAAAAGATTTCGTCGCCCATCAAGTCCAGGCCATTGTCAGCGAGCGTAATGGCAAAGTGCTGTGCGAGCTTCGCCGGCCCGGTCAGATCGGCTTTCCAGCCGTCGAGCGGTTCAGCGGCGCGAATCAGCACCGCCTGTCCGCCGCCAGTATGCCCGCACACAATGTTGAACATGTAGTGCAGGCCGTATATGAAATAGACGTACGCACAACCGGGCGGACCATAGAGCACTTGCGTGCGATTGGTCAGCCCTTTTGAGGCATGTGAAGCGAGGTCTCTTGGACCCAAGTAGGCCTCGGCTTCGACAATCCGCGCCCGGCGCAGCGTTCGACCGACGCGCCGCGTCAAAATCGCGCCCAAAACATTTTGGGCCAACTCCTCGGCAGGCTGTTTGTAGAAGGAGCGGTCAAGTCTCTTGCTGCGTTGCCCGGGCATACGGCCGATTACTCCGTTCCCTGGGAGCGCAGCCGCATATACAGTTCCTGCACCGCACTGATGCAACATCGGCCGTTGGCCGCAAGCGACTCGCAGCGTGCGGCGTCTGACTTGGACTTGGCCAATAGCCCGCGAATCCGTGTCGGCACGCCTTCCCGCACGTCGGCTTCCACGTCGTCGTACGTCAAGCCGAAGCAGGCGCAGATTGGTGCATCGGGATCGTACGGATAGACCGGTGCGCGCAGCTCGTCCATGGTGACGACGGCGTCAAACAGGTTGAAATAGGCCACGTCGCAGCGCGCGAAGGCGCAAAACCAGGCCGCGTCATGCATTTTGCCGCGCGACTGGGGGCGGATGAGCGTGTCGAGCGGCCCCGTCTCAACCGGTACACCCAGCGATCTGCACCGCGGGCAAAACGCCCGGCCGTCGTCTTCCGGTTCACGTACAAAGGCCTTGTTCATTGAATGAATCGCTTGGCAACCACCGTGCCGATTGCAGCCCGCAGCGCAAGCAACGGAGTTACGAACATATCGCGCAACCCTTGCTTGCGCTGCGGGCTGCAATCCATCGGCTTCCAAAACTGATCACGCCTATTTCGCACTCTTCGCCAGATCGCGAAGGATGGTGACGAGCGCATCGGACACAATGTCGATGATCTGCTTGCCCTTTTCGGCAGTTGCGCCGCGCGGCTCGCCGAAAGCGCCGCTGGGCGTCGCCTGTTTCATCGTGCGGAACAGCGATGCGCGCGAAGAGCGCAACAGGTCGGCCTCGGCCCAATCGTACGTCGGCACGTTGGCACGTGACTCGGCGGCATCCATTCGCACGAGATCGGGCGCGATGTGCATCATGAGCGAAGTTTCGAATTCGCAGGCATGGCCGATGCCGCCAGGACCGGTTTCATTTAAGGGCAGGAGGGCTTCGCTTGCAACGCGCCACCACGTGGCTACGACAACTTGCGAGTCCGGATGTTGCGTGCCGAACCGTTCGAGCAGCACCTGGCATATGCCTTGGTTGCCGCCGTGGGCATTGAGCACCAAGAAGTTGCGAAAGCCGTGCCGCCAGGCCGAATGCAGGTACTGCTTCGCGACTCCGAGAAAAGTTTCGTGCTGGAGCGTCAGGCTGCCGGCGAAATCCATGTGATGGTCGGAGCAGCCCACCGGCACGCTGGGCAAAACCAACACCGCTCGTCCCATCCGTTTGTTGATTTCCTGGGCGAGAAACTCGACGATCATTCGATCGGTTGCCAGCGGCAGATGCGGGCCATGCTGCTCGACGGCCGCCACCGGCAGCACAACGGGTGTGGCTCGATCGATGTTTTCAAATTCAAGACTTCGCAATTCTTGCCAGTTCATGATCGCTTGGCCGCCCACATTTCGATTTCAATGCGGAAGCCGGGCAGCAGCTTTGCGCCGATGGTCGTTCGCACGGGCCGCGGCTCGGGCATGGCGTCCGAGTACACAGCATTGAACCGATTCCACTCATCGAGGTCGGCCATGAAGACGTTGACTTTGAACACATCGGCAAAACTGCAGCCGGCCGACTTCAGCTGTCGCTGGCAGTTTTCCAGCGTGTAACGTGTTTGCTCTTCAATGTCCCGGCCGACCACATTCCCTCGTGGATCAATTGCCACCTGTCCGGAAATCACAACCAGTTTATCGGCATCCACTTCCAGCACCGGCGAGTACGGTCCTGCTGTCATGTGCTGGGACGAGCCCGCAGGTAATCGTTTCGCGGTCATAGGCAACCTCAAACTCACACCTGCTCGCGGGAGCTTGGTAAGGGGAAATCCATTTAAACCGCCAAGAGCGCCAAGAATTCCAAGGCCTTCTTTTGGCGAACTTGGCGGTTCAAATATTGTGGCTGGCTAGTTGCATCAATCTTTATATTCGCGGATATCGGTTTGGTAATGGCGCACTGCATCTCGATCGAGCTCGACGCCCAGCCCTGGACCGCGCGGCACGGTTGCTGCCGGCGGCTTCAAGTCAAGCGGCACCGTCAGCAGATCGTGTTCACGTATCAGTCGGCCGAAGATATCGGACGGCCAGGTGCAGCTCGGCGCTGCCGCGCACTGGTGCAAATACATCGCCTCCAAAATACCCAAGTCGATTTCTGATCCGTGCCAACAAGGCAGTCCAGCCGCCCAGGCGATCCGGTCGAGCTGCTGAAAGCCGACGAGGCCGCCGTTGAAGTTGAATCCGTCGACGGCCGACAGCCGCAGCGCGCGAATTGCATCGTGCACGCGCTGGCCATGATAAATGTACGGCAGGGAAACATGAAGCACGATGGGAACCGGCGAATACTGCCGCAGCCCGGCGTACTCATCGAGCATCCAGCGCGGGATCGGGTCTTCGAGGCAAAGGACATTGCCGACGTCGCTCAGCCCATCGATCCGGCGCCGCGTCTCGGCCGGCGTATCCCAACGCTCGTTTGGATCGAGAATGACTTGCATTCCCGGAGCTTGCTCGGCGATCAATCGGCACCAGCCGACCACATCGTCTTCGAGGTCGCACTTGAATTTGATGCAGTCGTAACCGGCGTCGGCAAAGCGGGCGGCCAGCGGTTTGATCTCTTCCAGTTTGCGATGGCCCGACCAGGCGCCGACGCGAACCTTCTTTTGAACTTGGCCGCCGAGCAAATCCATGAGCGGCAGCCCGTGCAGCCTGGCGAATGCGTCCCAAATGGCGCATTCGAAACCGTCGTACTCACGGCAATGTGCAATCGGCAGTTTCTGGCGATTCAGTTCTTCAATCGCCATTCCGACAAGCCGCTTTGAGATGTTTTCGACGACGCGCCATTCGTGGTCACGATACAATTCGCCCAGGCCGACCGTGCCATCGTCTAGAAAAAGTTCCAGGACGCACTTGGGCAGCTCATCGAACTGCACGGTCCAGCTGGCGCGGCCGGACACCGGCAACTTGTGCAGCGGCTGGTCGATGCCCGGGCTGTTGATCGTGCCCGGCCGGGCCGGCACGACGACTTCCGTGGCGACAATTCGCACGATGCGCGGCATAGGGCGGAACGCGTCGAATCCATGCATGACGATTACATGAACAGGCTGTATTCATACGACCAGAAAGTCGCGGACGTTGCAACTGCTCGAGAAACTTCCAAGGAACTTGCGATGCTGTGCTCGCTGACGCTGAATTCTCGCGAATTCAGCTACGACTATTCTCGCCTAGGTCTTCTTCCCATGCCCGCAGCACGACGACGCTGCACGGATTCAGGTGATAGGCGGTTCCGGCCGGCATGGCTTCGGGCGGCTCGGCCTGTGGCGAAAAGGTGTCGAAAACGAGGTCCCATTTGGCCCCCTCCTGGACTCCGGGAAGTTTGAAATCGATGGCCAACGTGTGATCCGCGTTAAACAGCAGCAGGATCGTGTTCCCATGAATGTCCTCGCCATGCTGGTCCATATCGACCGAACGGCCGCTGAGTACCACGCCGATGCATCGGCTGAACCCTGCCTGCCAATCGTCGGCCTTCATCGGCGAGCCGCCGGGCGAGAGCCAGACGATATCGGGATTCTCTCCTGCCTCCGGCGCGGTGCCATAAAAGAAACGCCGACGATGAAACACCGGTTCCTCATGAAATAGATCGACCACGCGCCGTGTGAAGCGCAGCAGCTGCTCCTTGCGATCGTCCAGCTCCCAGTTAAGCCAGGTGAGCTCGTTATCCTGACAATAGGTATTGTTGTTTCCGTTCTGCGTATGTCCAAGCTCATCCCCAGCGAGCAGCATCGGCACACCTTCCGACAAAAGGAGCGTCGCCAAAAAGTTCCGCTTCTTGCGCTCGCGCAGCTCGATAATCTTTGGATCGTCCGTCGGTCCTTCCACGCCGCAATTCCAACTGTGATTGTCGTCCGCGCCATCGCGATTGTTCTCTCCGTTGGCTTCGTTGTGCTTGTGATCGTAGGACACGAGGTCATGGAGAGTGAAGCCGTCATGACATGTCACGAAGTTGATGCTGGCGTGCGGACGGCGGCTGCTCCATTCGTAGAGATCGCTGCTGCCACTGAACCGCGTGGCAAATTCAGGCAGCATGCCGGCCTCGCCCTTCCAGAGCTTGCGCACGCAGTCGCGGTACTTTCCGTTCCATTCACTCCACAGGATCGGGAAATTTCCGACCTGGTACCCGCCAGCGCCAAGGTCCCACGGCTCGGCGATCAGTTTTACTTGGGAAATCACGGGGTCCTGGTGGATGATATCGAAGAAAGCGCCCAACTTGTTCACGTCGTAAAGTTCTCGCGCGAGGGTGCTGGCCAGGTCAAACCGAAAACCGTCGACGTGCATCTCGGTGATCCAATACCTGAGACTGTCCATGATGAGCTGCAGCACGCGCGGATTGGTCATGTTGAACGTGTTGCCGCAACCGGTGAAATCCATGTAATAGCGCGGGGACTCCGGCGAGAGCTTGTAGTAGGCGGCGTTATCGATGCCGCGGAACGACAGCGTGGGTCCCATCTGGTTGCCTTCCGCAGTGTGGTTGTAGACCACGTCTAGAATCACCTCGATGCCCGCCGCATGAAGGCCGCGCACCATCGACTTGAACTCAGATACTGCATTGAGTTGCGTTTCGGGCGAGTCGTAGCGCGGCTCCGGCGCGAAGAAACCGAGGCTGTTGTAACCCCAATAGTTGACGCGACCGGTGTCGACGAGGTGGCGATCATCAACGTGGTAATGAATGGGCAGCAGCTCCACAGCGGTGACGCCGAGGGTAATCAGATGATCGAGCACGGGGTCCGAACCGATGGCCGCATAGGTGCCCCTCAGTTTCTCCGGCACCATGGGATGAAGTTTTGTGAGGCCGCGGACGTGCATTTCGTAAATCAGCGACTTGTGCATCGGCGTGCGCGGCGGGCGATCGTCGCCCCACGTAAATGCCGCGTCGGTCACCCTGGCCAGCGGGGCGAACGCTGCGTTGTCGCGCGGGTCAAACGACAAATCCGTGGCCGAATCGCCCAGCTTGTATCCGAATAATTCATCCGCCCAACGCAAATTGCGGCCGATCGATTTCGCGTATGGGTCGAGCACGATCTTGTTCGCGTTAAAGCGGTGACCCTGCTCCGGTTCATACGGTCCATGAACCCGGTACCCATAGAGTTGCCCCGGAGTAAGATCGGGGAAGAAACCATGCCAGACGAGGTCCGTGTATTCCGGGAGCGCAATGCGGGCCGACTCGCGCGTCGCATCCGGCGAGTCGAATAAGCACAACTCGACTTTCGTCGCATTCTCCGAATAGATTGCGAAATTCACGCCCCGGCCATCCCAGGTGGCGCCCAGCGGATACGGCTGTCCCGGCCAGACCCGGATGCCGGTCTCGTGTTTCGCCCGCAGGCGAGTTTGCCCAGCATGTTTCTTGTGCTGTTTGAGCGTTTCGACAGCTGCCATAAAAAGCTCGCAGAAAATATACCTTGGAAGATTGCGGCGGATTAGAGCAAACGCTATGCCGCGATGCTAGAAAATAGTTGCATCGATGTTTCAAGCTCTACAATTGTACTCGTCGAGTCGCAGCGCATTGCAATAACGCGCACGGAGTCGCCTTGCTCAGCCAGCGACTGCGCACGATCCCCTGCAGGTCGTTTTTCACCAGAGTGACGACGGCGCTTTCGATCGCAACGTCAGTGCCCGTTCCCATGGCAATTCCGACATCTGCTTCCGCCAAGGCCGGCGCGTTGTTGATGCCGTTGCCCGCCATGGCCACGATGCGACCCTCATGCTTCGCGCAGTTACTCCAGGACCACAACTGGCCGCCCTGTTTTCGCCGATCTGGGCAGCGGCAAATAACGCCCGAGCGAAAACCTGCCGGGGCCGCAGACCAAGATCGGAAGCAGCAACCCGATGAGCGCAAGATTGTACTCGAAACCGGACTGCGCCATTGTGCTCTCAGGGCCGCTGCCCAGGAAGAAGCCGTTCTTTCCGTGGACCATGAAGATAGCGCCCAGCATGATCACAATGAGCGAAGCGGCTGAGAAGCGCGTAAGAAAGCCAACGATGAGGCCGAGTCCGCCGAAGAATTCACCGATCGTCACCAGGTAACCAAGCGGCCCGCCGCCAAACATTTCGACTGTCTTGGCGAGCCCCGGCCCGCCCCAAAGTCCCAACAGTTTCTGCGCTCCATGCGCGGCGAAGATCACGCCGACTATAATTCGCAACAACAGGAGCGCGACATCGACTGACACTGGGTATTCCGGCACAGTTCTATTGTCATTCATGTCTGCACCTTAGATACGTCCGGCAAGCTGGACCAATTTGATCACTCTTTGAGGCACACTATCCGCATTTTTGCCTCGCACGGCAATTATCATCGACGCCACTGAAAGGTACAACAAGGCGGCTTATCGCACGGAAACTATGGAGATGCAGTGTACTCTTATTGCCCTTCTATGCGGGCGCAGTTAAAACGAAGCCGCCGAGTAGACACTCTATGCCTCCGCGTCCCTATCTCTTGCTGGAAGCCAACCATCGGCAACTCACCGAGTCGCCGCCGCAAGTGGCCGTGCTGCCGTGGGGCGCCACCGAAGCGCACAACCGTCATTTGCCATACGGGACCGATGTGATTGAGGCCACGCGGCTGGCCGAGCGTGCGGCCGATCTGGCGTACGCTCGCGGCGCGCGTGTCGCGGTGCTCCCTACGATTCCGTTCGGCAACAACGAGCAGCAGCTCGATCAAGCCTGCACCATCAGCTTCACGACGGCAACGGCGCTGGCCGTGCTTGGCGACGTGGCCCGCTCACTCGCGCGGCAGCGCATTGACCGACTTCTGATCCTGAATGCCCACGGCGGCAACCAGTTTCAACCGCTGGTGCGAGATACTCAATCCAGGTACGGCATCCTCATCGTTGTGGCCAACTTCTACGAGATGGTGCCCGATATAAAGCGAACCATATTCGAATCGCCCGGCGATCATGCGGACGAGCTGGAAACAAGTTTGCTTTTGCACTTGTGCCCGGCGCTGGTCGAATTGCAGCACGCCGGCAAAGGCGAGCGAGTGCCGTTCGCGATTAAAGCGATCGCGCAGCCGGGCGTGTGGACTCCGCGGCCGTGGTCGAAAAGCCATCCGGACACGGGCAGCGGTGATCCGTCGCGCGCTACGGCCGAAAAAGGCAAGCAGTACTTCGAAGCCGTAACGGCGGCGCTGGCCGACTTGCTCGTCGATTTGGCCAATGCTCAAAAAGGCCAACTGCCCTACGTATGAGCGCGGGAAAATTGTCATGAACGCCTCGATCAACGGTCGCGTGCTGGAACTCGCGCTCGGCGACATCACGGCACAGGAAGTCGATGCGATCGTCAACGCGGCCAACAGCCAACTTGCGGGCGGCGGTGGCGTGGATGGCGCCATCCACCGCGCCGGCGGCCCGGCCATCATGGAAGATACACTCCGCCGCTACCCGAAGGGCTGTCCCACTGGCTCAGCCGTGATCAGCACCGCTGGAAAACTGCGGGCCAAGTACGTGATCCACGCCGTCGGGCCAGTGTGGCGCGGCGGCAACGCTGGCGAAGACCGTTTGCTTGCCTCCGCGTATCGCACCGCACTCGACCTGCCCGCTCAGCACGGCTGCCGCAGCATTGCCCTACCTGCACTAAGCACGGGCGCATATCGCTATCCGCTTGATGAAGCGGCCCGCGTTGCGATCACCACGGGCGCGGAGTTCCTGAAGGAATTGCCCGGCGATTCCCCACTGGCACTTGTCCGCTTTGTGCTTTTTTCCGCTGAGGCGCTAACCGCGTTTGAATCCGCGGCGACTGGACTCGCAGCGGAAAGAATCTGACGAAGTTCTTACACTCCTCCGTAGTGAGGCAGTCGGCGGCAAGGAGGATTTCGTCGATCGCTTGACCAACGGGCATTAGATCGCTGACGAGAAACACGCCTGGCATGGCGCGGCCCGTTTTCACGCGATCGTACGCCGCATTCGGCATCGTATCACGATCATGTGTTAGGATAATACGCCCTTCGACGCCCGCCCAATCGAGAATTTCGGTATCTGCAAACCCGCTCAGTCCAACATCCTGGACGCGCTCCATGTCCAGTCCCGACTGCCGGCGAAATAGCCCGCGCAGAATGTCGCCGTTGAAGTCCTCATCGCTCAGCAGCTTCAGCACGCCTGCTCCTTGGCTTTTGAACGGGCCAGCAAGATCGCGCGCAGATCGCCTTGTGGCCCCTGGGCCTTCTCGATCGCGCGGCGCGTTTCTGCGGCCTCCTCGTCACATTGACGCAGGTATGCATCAAATGGACTAGAGCAATTAACCTTTATACGTAGTCGTTGGATATGGTAAAAGGTCGGTCGTTCCAAGGAGGGAATGAGATGCGATCTTTATCGATGGATCTTCGGCAGCGTGTGGTGGGTGCATATCGAAACAAGGAAGGAAGTTACT
>DASXWB010000995.1:0-2474 GCA_036503915.1 Lacipirellulaceae bacterium
CAGCGGCGCGGTTAGCGTGAATTCTACAGCAGTAGCCCCACGGCGACTGGTTCGATTTTTTCGAAGTGTCATGAGCATGGGGAGCTAAGCTGCAAGCGGAATTTTTTGGCCGACTATGAGGAACTCACTCGGTCAACAGCACCGGCAGCGTGGCGGCAATTTCTTTGAAGATCTTCTCCAGCTCCTGTGCGTCTGGGGCGTGGAAGTGCTTTCCGCCGGCGGCCGCGGCTACCTCTTTCATGCGCTGGATATCCGCATCGCTGCTGAATGTAATCGTGTGAATCACGATATCTTGCGAGGCCGCTTTGCGCGCGGAAAGAATCGGCTCCGGCCCCAGGTTATGAATTCCGTCCGTCATGAGAATGATGGTTTTCACAGCAAACGGCCGGATCTTGCCGCCGCTCAGCACGACGATGCCGTTGTCCAGCCCGGCGGAGATCGCCGTGCGGCCTTTCACGGGCTTGCTGCCGATGCGCGTCATCTCGTCGCGAATAATCGCGTAATCGTCGACCAGATCGGAGTCGATCGTCGAGATTTTGTACGTGTGGCCACATTCGGTGGTGTCGCTTGAATAGCTTACAAGCGCGACATGCTCTTTTTGAACTGTTTTATCCAACTCACTGAGAAAGGCCTGCACAGCGACTGCCAGGGCGCCCCAGCGGCTCCGGGTGGGACGGGGCGGATCGCAAGTGCCGCTT
This sequence comes from Lacipirellulaceae bacterium, assembly GCA_036503915.1. GTDB lineage: Bacteria > Planctomycetota > Planctomycetia > Pirellulales > Lacipirellulaceae > JABDGM01. Next base: position 699 of record DASXWB010000995.1, read on the forward strand.
GGCATTCTGCCACCCTCGAGGCTTTCCATCATCGAGCCCGAGCGATCCACTACCAGGCAGATATCGCGATCGAGCTGCGTGGAAGTCGCCCGTTCAATTGGTTCGAACTCGCGGACTCCAAGCATGCCGGCGAATAACAAGTCGACCGGCCCGGCGGCGGAGCCGCGCGTGCGCTGACCTGTGATGCGCACCGCATTGGGACGGACTTCGCTCGGCACGAATTGGAAGCGCTCGCCGGGAACGTGCGTACCGTTGCCAATTTCGACGTCGCTGTCGGCGAGCACAAGCGGCTCGCTAGCCACCTGGTTGCGGCGCGCAGCCTCTTTCGCTCGCGCGCGGGCCGCGTTGATGTCCTGGGACATGCTCAGTTCTTTGGCTCCGGCCCGGGCAGCCGCGTCGGTGGCCGACCGCAACTCGGTGCGCACCAGCTGCATCCAGGCAACGTCGACGGCGAAAGCTGCCATGATCACGCACAGTGGCAAGCACAGGGCAACGAGCACGAGCATTGCGGCGCGTCGGCAGGATGATCGCTTGCGAAGGCTCATAGATGTCTCAGCTTGGCAATTAGCCCCCGGCTCTGCCGGGGGTCTTGAGTGAGGGTAATTTGACCCAGTTTCGAAAACCCCCGGCAGAGCCGGGGGCTGTCCGCGTTTTCATTCCCGCACGCACGCAACTAATTCTCGATCATCATCGATGCGGTGGCCGAGAGGGTTCGGCCGCGGTAAAAATTGGCGGGCACGACCGAATTCTCGCTGCAGGGCGCCGTGACCGTGACGTCGACGTACTCGCCGGGCTTCAACACCGCAATATCGAAAGGGCTGACCTTTACAGTAGCCCCTTCGATCTTGCGGTCGGAGAGGACTTGATTGCATGCCGTCTGCACGGTGCTTGCGGTGGCGCCTTCCACCAATGCGGTCCGCACGCCTTCGTACGCAGCTACGGTAAGCGATTGCTTCAAAAAAATCGCCGAGCACGCCTCGATCGTAGCAACGACCAGCAGTACGACAATCGGCAGGCACACGGCCAGCTCCGCGGCGGCAACGCCGCGGCCGTTTCGCTCCCGAGCATGCCGGCCCTTGAAATTGAGCGGGAATAATTTCTGCGAAAATGTCATGGAGCTATGCCTTCGAATCAACCAACGGTTTCTTACGCGACGGCCGCTCGGCGTCGTCGCTGAGCAGCTCCAGCCGTTTCAGCATGGCGTTGTAGTCTTCGGCCACCTCGTGCCAAAAGTCGCTGCGGCGAAACTTCAGCTTGCGAGCCGGCTTGCCCTGCGCGATGTCGCGGATGGCGCGGCGCAAGCTGTACACCGGCCCCGCAAAACGGTGGCTCAACTTGATCGAATCGAAGATAAACACCGGAAGCAAGAATGCCATGACTAGAAAGAACGGTCCGTGTGTCCACCAAATGTCGTTCAAGTGTTCCGGCAGGGGACGAAACGGATTGGACAGCACCTGCAAAATGAATGCGGCCAGTGAAGCCACCAGCAAAAACAGCAACCAGTGAAATATGATTCGCCGTGCCAGCGACCCTTGCACGTTGGCATCGATGAATTTTTTGCGCCTGGGATGGGCCATCGTACGAATCCTCACAAATACGCGACGCGTGAATTCCGTGTTGATAAAGTAAATGCCGCCTGCGATTGGATTCGCTACGGCGGTGAGGGCGCCGCATTTCCGGCGGCGCTGGAACGACTGGTGTGAAAGTCTAGTTCACATGCCCGAGGGCTGCCGGCAGTGGACAATCGCGCCCGCGGAGAATTGCCATTTCGGCACT
>DASXWB010000996.1:0-1799 GCA_036503915.1 Lacipirellulaceae bacterium
AGCTTCTCGATAAAGGAGTGCGACGATCGGAGGCCGAGGCGCTGCTGGCGCCGGGGCGCGAGTTGCTCGACGAATCAACGTTCTGGAGCCAGCTCGGCGAGGGCTTGGCGGTTTTCATTGATAGTGGCGGCGCGCGGGTATGGCAGCTACCCATTTCGCCGGAAGAGCGCTGCTTCGTAGGCAATGTAATCTATGTGATCCCGGTCGCAGTCTGGCTAAGCGGCGAGGCTTCTTACTATGTGCTGGCTGTGAGTCAAAACGAGGTAAGGTTGCTTGAGGGCACGCATAGTGACATTGCCGAGATCAATGTGCCCCGCCTGCCGCACAGTCGCGACGAGGCATTGCGCTTGGATGACCCCGAACCGGCTCAGCAGGCGCATGTAAGCCGGCCGCAGGTGGCTGGAAAGGGCGACCTGATGTTCCACGGTCACGGAGGTGCGCCCGACGCCGCCAAGGTTGAACTCGAATTGTTCCTGCGCGAAATCGACCGCGCGCTAACAGATTATCTAAAACTGGATACCAGACCGCTGGTTTTTGCCGGCGTCGATTACTTGTTTCCGATTTACCAGGAAATCAACAGCTATGCGAATCTGTTGCCCACTCCAATCGAGGGAAGTCCAGAGCTGCTCTCGCCGGTTGAGTTGCGCGAAAAAGCCTGGCCGTTGGTCGAACCATTGCTTAAATCGCGCCGCGACGACGCCTTAACCAAATATGGAAACCTGATCGATCAGGGTCGCGCGTTGGACCAACTCGAGGCGATCCTCGTCGCCGCGCACGCCGGCGCTATCGAATCGTTATTCATTGACCCTCGGGCCCAACGATGGGGCGTGTTTAGTCCGGAAACTTTAGACGTGCAAGTTCACGGCTCGGAGCAACACGACAGTCACGAACTGATCAATCTAGCCGCGACGCTTGTGCTGCGCGGCAGCGGCACCGTGATACCGCTCGAGTCGCAGCAGATGCCGGGCGGCGGCGACATGGCGGCCATCCTGCGCTATGCATATCCGCCCGCGCAGAAGGCCGCTGGAAAAGCCGCTGCATCCCGGGCTTGAACGTAGAATGCAACACTTTTGAAATGTTTCGATTCCTGCCATGGAAGTACATTGTGCAGCGTGCAGCGCGCGCCTATGGCTTTGCTGATCCGGCGCTTTGGCTGGCGCGCATCCGACAGTTCGCGCAGCCATCGGAAGTTCAGGAGCCGATCGAGCTGGTTCGCGCGGGCGTTTTGTTTCATGCTCGCGGAATCGTCAACGCCAAAGCGATCCAGCACAATTTGGATTGGGTCTGGCCGTATTGGGTCGAGCGCCAGTTCGATCCGGACGATATCTCGTTCGTCCCGCGATCGTTTTCGTTAAGCCACATTAATCTTACGCATCGCAACTGGACTGCCATCGGGTTGCCCGAGCTGGCGATCTATCCAATCGTTGACCCGCGCGGGCTCATCACTCCCGTATACGACGGCTGGTCGATTGACTTCTGGTTGATCGACGCCGCCGGCAACGCCCTCGTTCCCAGCCGTCTGCTGGAGGAATCGAATCGACAGGAATTGATCACGGATTCTCACCTGTCGGTCGCAACCACATCGCGGAGCGGAGAGCTTTCCCTTCAACACTCAGCCAGCGTTATCGTGCAAAATGGCCAGCCGGTATTGCACATCGACGTGCGCGGCTCAAGCCCCATCGGCGGGACATTGGTGTTTGCCATCCGGCCTTATAATCCCGAAGGCGTGCAGTTCATCGACACGATCGAAGCCCGAAAGGGCGGCGACGGCTGGTGCGTTAACGCGCGGATGGAAGTTA
>DASXWB010000997.1:0-1527 GCA_036503915.1 Lacipirellulaceae bacterium
CCCCTTAGGACATTCGGTTTCCAGATAACACTCGCCTTTGGGCAGCTTTTGCGCGAGCTTGATCGGCTCGCCATGGCTGCCCGTGGACGTACTGTATCGGTCAATCGCCTGCCGGCACAGATCGACGCTCTGCACCACTTCGAGCATTCGCACATAAAACCGGTGCCAACAATCGCCGAGCACCGCCTCGTACGGTACGGTCGGATAATCGTGATCACGTGGATAGTGCCCGTCGCGCTGGCAGATGACTTCAAACGCGTAACCATCATACATCGACGTACAAATCTCTTCGCCGTCGCGGCGCATGTCGTGGTCGATTCCACTGCCGCGCAGCACCGGGCCGCTGGTGCCGTAATCGATCGCCATTTCCGGCGACAGAATGCCGATGCCGGCGGTGCGCTTCACAAAAATCGCGTTGCTCGTGAGCAGCGTGTGGTACTCGTCAATAATCGGCCCGAACTGCTTGAGGAAATCTTCACACTTCTGCAGCCAGCCGCGCGGCAGGTCGGCCGTCGCCCCGCCGGGCGTGATGTAGCTGTAGGTAAGCCGCGCGCCGCAGGCTGCCTCGAACAGGTCCAAAATCTTCTCGCGCTCGCGGAATGCATACAGAAACGGGCTGAACGTGCCGAGGTCGAGCCCGTAGGCACCCATGCCCACCAGGTGGCTCGCGATGCGGCCCAACTCCGCAATAAGCACGCGCAAGTGCCGGCCACGTTCCGGCACGCGATAGTTGAGCATCTTCTCCACGCACAGTGACCAGCCGAGGTTCATATTCATCGCGGCCAGGTAATCCATCCGGTCGGTGTATGGGATCCACTGCCGCGGCGTGAGATTCTCGCCGATCTTCTCGGCGCAGCGATGCAAATAACCGATGTGCGGCACGACCTCCGAGACGACCTCGCCGTCGGTCCGCAGCACCAGCCGCAACACGCCATGCGTGCTCGGGTGCTGGGGTCCCATGTTCACCAGCATTTCGTCCGTGCGGACGTCGAATTCGATGATGCGAGGATCTTCGACTGTTGTGCTCATTGGCTCGCTTATCGCCCCCGGATGCCATGGTATTCCAACGGCATCTCGTAATCTTTGCGCAAGGGATGACCGACCCAATCCTCAGGGCAGAGAATGCGCCGCAGGTTCGGATGGCCCGTGAAGAAAATCCCGTTAAGGTCGTACACTTCACGCTCGTGCCAATCGGCCGTGCGCCATATTCCCGAAACCGATGGCACCTCGGGAAGCTCGCCCGCTTTGTCGTTCTTCCAGCGCGGCAGCATCACCTTGAGCACGAGGCTGTGCTTGTGCGTCATGCTGTATAGGTGATACACGACCTCGGTGTGCGGCCGCCACTCGGCCTTAGCCGCCTTTTTCTCGTCGGTATGCAAGTAATCGACGCCAGTGATGCAATTGAGATAGTCAAACGCGAAGCTCGGCTCGCTGCGCAAGTAGCGGCATACCTCCAGCAGCCCACCCGGTGTCACTTCGATCCAAGGATCGATATTCTCAAGAGTCGCGCCGGCAATCTTCGCGCCG
>DASXWB010000998.1:0-1906 GCA_036503915.1 Lacipirellulaceae bacterium
GGACCATTCGTTCGGACATCGCCAATTTGTTTTCGCCATCCTTGGCTCTCCCATCGTGCGGCTTGTTTAGCAACCGCAGCATGATGGAAGAGCCTTTTTTAGTGCATACCAGTTAACGCTGACTTTTCAGAAAGTGCAGTCTTACATCTAACATCATACATCTTCGATCATGAACGCTTGGGAAACACCGCTCCGCCGTACTGGGCCGCGTCGCCGAGTTGTTCTTCGATGCGCAAGAGCTGGTTGTACTTTGCCATGCGGTCGCTGCGCGAGGCGCTGCCGGTCTTGATTTGGCCGGTGCCGAGAGCCACGGCCAGGTCGGCAATCGTCGCGTCTTCGGTCTCGCCGCTGCGGTGGCTCATGACGTTGGTGTAGCCATTACGGGCGGCCAGCCGCACCGCTTCGATCGTTTCGGTGAGCGTGCCGATCTGATTCACCTTGATGAGGATGCTGTTGGCGACGCCTGCCTCGATGCCGCGCTGGAGCCGCTCGGTGTTGGTGACGAACAGGTCGTCGCCGACGAGTTGCACCTTCCCGCCGAGGCGATCGGTCAGCATTTTCCATCCGTCCCAGTCATCCTCGCTGCAGCCGTCTTCAATTGAACAGATGGGATACTTCTCGACCCAGCCGGTGAGACGCTCGACCATGCCGGCCGAATCGAGCTGGCGGCTGTCGATCGTGTACTTCTTTGTTTTAGCGTCGAAAAACTCGGTGGCGGCCACATCCATCGCTATCCACACTTGTTTGCCGGGCTGATAGCCGGCCTTGTCGATTGCTTCCAAAATGAGGTCAAGCCCGGCGGCGTTGTTGGGCAGGTCGGGCGCGAAGCCGCCCTCGTCACCGACGGCCGTGTTCAGCTTGCGGCTCTTGAGCACGCTCTTAAGGTTGTGAAAAATTTCGCAGCCGCAGCGGAGCGCATCGCTGAAATTTTCGAATCCCAGCGGCATGACCATGAACTCCTGAACGTCGACCGAGTTGTCGGCATGCTGGCCGCCGTTGATGATGTTCATCATCGGCGCGGGCAGGAGGCGAGCGTTCGAGCCGCCAATGTAGCGGTACAGCGGCAGCTCGCAGTAGCGCGCGGCCGCGTGGGCTACGGCGAGCGACACGCCCAGAATCGCATTTGCACCCAGGTTCTTCTTGTTCGGCGTGCCGTCGAGCTCGATCATCCGCTGGTCGATGGCCACCTGGTTCAAGGCGTCCATGTGTTCAAGCGCATCGGCGATCTTGTCATTGACATTGGCGACGGCAGTCTGAACGCCCTTGCCCAGAAAATACGATTTGTCGCCGTCGCGCAGCTCCCAGGCCTCGTGCATGCCGGTGCTGGCACCGCTGGGGACGGCAGCCGAGCCGACCGTATTGTCGTCCAGCGTGACGTCGACCTCGATCGTGGGATTGCCACGGCTGTCGAGGATTTGCCGGGCGTGAATATCAACGATCATGCTCATGGCCATTCGCCTTTTTTTGCTGTCAAGATTTCGTAAGTTCGGAAAGACGCCCGCCATTTTAGGCATTACGGCCATGCTGTCGAGCGGCTCGCGGCGATTGCTGGCCGATTCCGCGATGAACTGCTAGAGTGAAAAGAGCGGAGCAATCGATGAGCACCTTGATGGAGTAAGCGAGCGCTGGCGATGCGGAACGGGTTGGGACAGATGTTGCTGGCGCTGGCCATGAGTTGCGTTGCGGCCGCGACTGCTGGCGCGATTACGATCAGCGTCGATTACCGCTACGACACGCCGGCGCAGGGCGGCAGCAATTTCTTCGGCAATGGCAATCCGCAAGGGGCGGCCGGCGGGGCGCAGGCGCGGGCTGCGCTCGAGTCGGCCGCGAGTTACTTCTCGAGCATTTTGAATGACACGTTTGCGGCGATTCCTGCCCCCCCGCCGCAATTTCGCAGCTCGACGTT
>DASXWB010000999.1:0-1622 GCA_036503915.1 Lacipirellulaceae bacterium
TCCCCAGCTCACGCTCCTGGCGTACCAGCTTGCCTACCACGGCAGGGCTCACCGCGAAACGCGCCGCCAGCACCGAGTAGCTTCCTTCCTTGTTTCGATATGCACCCACCACACGCTGCCGAAGATCCATCGATAAAGATCGCATCTCATTCCCTCCTTGGAACGACCGACCTTTTACCATATCCAACGACTACGTATAAAGGTTAATTGCTCTAGTGTGTGGTGCGTGGCGTCAGTAGGTCTTCGATGGCGGTGCGAAGTTGCACAGCCGATTCGGCGCTCGAGCCGATGAATAGCTGGGCGATATTGCCCTCTGCGTCGATGACGATAGTATGTGGAATGGCGGTGACTTGATAGTGTTCGGCCACAGCGCCGTCGATGTCGAGGGCCACGGTCGGCTTGATTTTCAACCGCTCAAGCGCACTCGTGGCCGCGGCGCGGTCTTCTTGCATGTTGACCGCCACCAGCTTTACACCTCGCTCGGCAAATTCCGCAGCGATGGTATCAACCTGCGGCAGCCATTGCATGCAGGGACCACACCAGCTGGCCCAGAAGTCGAGGACGACGACATGGCCTTTTTGCTCGGATAGCTTGAATTCGTCACCGTCCAAGAGTTCCAAGCTAAAATCGAGTGCATGTTTTCCGATGAGACCTGATCCGCCGGATGACGGCTCGCCTCCAGCTCCTTGGGCCTCGTCGCTGACGTAGCGCGGCTCCGCCGCGCCCGTCAGTTTCCAATCGTGAAATGCCTGTTCGTCGGCCATCGCCTGGATCATGGATCCCAACAACAAAACGTCAACCTTTTTTAGTTCAAGGCGGCACACGCCCAGCAGTTGACTTGCGCCGATCAACGAGGGCCCGGTGCACTCCTGCGGTGCGAAAGTCAGCCGCACGCCGTCGACTCGAACGGCTTGCACGAGAGTCAAATCGCCGGTGTCCTCGGTGTGAGGCGGCAACGTCCGTGAATCCGCCTCAGCGCGGCCGCTTTCGTCGTGCAGCCAAATCACACATGCAACGCGATCCCGTGGGATCCTCTTGGACTCCAGGCGCGATTCTACCGTCAAGGTGTCATCGCTCAACGACACTAAACTGGTTCGCAAAATGTCGCCGCCAGTCGACGCAACCAGATGAGTTGGGGGATTGTTTTTTTGTATTCTCGGCAAGGTGAGAAGCCGTTGGCGTTTTTCGTCAGCCAGGGCAGCGTCTGTCCAATTCGGCACCAGCTCGAGTGCTTTCACGACGTTGTGCGGAACAAACGCGGCATCGACAACCGATGACTTGAAGTGCACGCCTCGATCGTCGATTTCAATCGATTCACAGGGGATGCGATCGCCCGCGAGCAAATACAGCGTGCCCATGCCGTCTGACTTCGGTATCGTTCGATTCTGCGGGGCGACTGTCTGTGGACGTCCGGCTCGCCTTACCCTTATTTCACGTAGCAACTGCTGTTGCTGAATAATTTGCAATTGCCGCTCTCGTTGCTGCAGCGCGCGGTGATCGGCTCGTGTCGGCGATTGTACGGGCTCGCGGTAAACGATTCGGCCGGAAACGCTGCGATTGAGAGGGCTGCCCGTTGTGCTCAGCCGCGGCTGCCAGACAAGACACGTGTTCCCGGCCGTAGC
>DASXWB010001000.1:0-6853 GCA_036503915.1 Lacipirellulaceae bacterium
AAGAAGCGTGGGGAGCAGCGACAAGTCTCCTTCCGTCGCTGCGCCGACGGCGATTGGCCACTGCCGCTTGACGCGCGTCTCGAGAACTTCCTTTAGCTCAAAGAGAGCGCCCACGCAAAGCTGTGTGGCGCGGTGCTCGTGCATGACATCAATTCTGCCAGTTTCCCAGTCGCTGCCGATTCGATGCATGGCCGGCGCGATCGCAAAGTCGGCTAGCGCTTCGATCGTCATTCCGTTGCGGTAGGCGCCCTGAATCATCGCCCGGACTTGTTGGCCATCGCCGGTGAGCAAGGCTTTGTAGAGCGCTTCTCCTAAACTTGCCGACTCGAGGCGGTGTCGCTTCACCGAGACGCCGGGCGTCAGCCGCGCCAAGTCGTGGACAGGCAAGTTGTCTTGTCGAGCGACTTCTAACACGTCGGCCAGGAGAAGCTTGCGATGGCCGCCTGCTGTCTTCGACGCGGGCAATATTCCGTCTTCGACCCAGCGTTTGACAGTGCTCACGCCGATGCCCAGCGCTTCTGCCACCTCGGCCGTGCTTAAAAAAACGGGGGTCAAAACTGTTTTCTTCATAATCTGTCATCTGTCGGGCGGTGCGTCCATGGGCCGCTCAGGCTCGCCCATAATTAATATATAGTGACCGTATTGAACGATTTCAACGGTGACCGAAAATTATTGAGAAAATCCGACGCAGCATGTTGACCAGCCGACCGCACCGCGTATAAATAATGTGAACGATTTGGACGATTTGTAGCGCGGCGTGTGCCGTGCAGCGATCGGCCGGAACTCGCATTCGATTGGAAGGAGAGACGTCATGTCCAAAACAGCTGAATGGATCGCACTGACCTTGGTGGTGGTCGGTGCGGTGAATTGGGGGCTAGTCGGATTGGCCCAGTTCGATTTGGTAGCCGCATTGTTCGGCGGGCAGTCGGCGCCCGTAAGCCGGATTGTGTATGGGCTGGTCGGGCTCGCTGGAATTGCACTCGTCGTGCTACGTTCGCGCGACGAGCTGGCGCACCAGCAATTGGCTACGGCGCGCCGCTGAGCGATACCCGCACAGGTCGGTGACGAAAGTGTGAAGTGATTTCTTTGGACGGTGATTCCCCCGGGCGGCCATGCGTTGCGAAGCCTGTGCGCTGCACCATGGCCGCCATCTTACAAAGGAGATTTTGTCATGAAGGTTCGATTTTTGCATTCGAGCGCGGCTGCAGTCTTGATGGCCATTGTGGCGGTAAGCTCCCATGCTGCCGATACGGCCAACAAGAAAGATATCGTGGATACGGCGATTGCCGCGGAGCAGTTTGAGACTTTGGTATCCGCCGTGAAAGCGGCGGAACTGGTCGAAGTATTGAAGGGCGAAGGACCGTTGACGGTGTTTGCCCCGACAGACAAAGCGTTCGAGAAAGTGCCCAAAGAGAAGCTCGAGGCTTTGCTTAAGGACAAAGAGGCGCTTCAGTCGGTGCTGAAATACCACGTCGTGCCCGGCAAGGTGATGGCGGCCGACGCGGTGAAGCTGAAAAGCGCAAAAACGGCGCTTGGAAAACCGGTGAAGATTACCGTCAAGGACCGCGATGTCATGATCAACGGCGCCAAAGTGGTGAAAACCGACATTGAGTGCGCCAATGGCGTGATCCACGTGATCGATGCGGTCTTGTTGCCCCCTGCCGACGGGGCGAAGTCCGCGAAATAGGTGACCGGCGTTAGGGCGGGCCGACGGCGGCCCGCTCTGATTTTTCTTGTTACTTGCATCACAGCGGAGGACACAAAATGAACCTCGCGTTTTCCCTAATAGTTCTTGCACCGCTTTTTGTCGGTTCCACTTATGCTACGGACCCACAGGCGGCGCGTGGTGATTTACAGCCGCCGCTGAACGCCCAAAAGTTCGCGGCTCTTGGGCGCATCGAAGAAACTGAGAAACGATTTGTAATCGAGGCGAGTATCGAGCGGCTAAAACAGGATGTTTCCGATCTACTCCCAATGGTCGATGAGAATGTGATCGTGACCGAGTTGCTAAACACGGCCTTGGCGACCGATTCAGAAACTGCCGCGCAAATCCTAAATAACGCGTTGTCGGAAGCTCGTGAGGTTCTTGCGTTTCGGCCAATCGCGGAGGCGCCCGTGCCGGACGGGTTTCCGCGATGGACGCCGGTGGGCGAAATCCGCGTCAACAAGTACCCCGCACACCGTGCGGCTCGAGTGAAATTGAAGCATGACGAAACGAGCGGCTTTTGGACGCTGTTTCGCCATATCGAAACCAATGAGGTTGCGATGACGGCCCCTGTCAGCATGACCTACAGTGGCGAGCTGGGTGAGCGCCCGCGCAGCACTGCCATGGGCTTCGTTTATCCGAACACGGATATCGGCGAGACAGGCGTCCAAGGCGACGTCGAAGTCGTCGATGTTGCTCCAGAGCTGGCGTTAAGTATTGGAATACGCGGGGAAGTTACAGCCGACGCGGTGAAAAAAGGCGCAGGATTCCTGAAAGCATGGCTTGCTGACCATGCCGATGAGTTTGAGGCTGCCGGCGACTGGAGAGTATTTGGCTATAACAGCCCGTTTGTTCCAGTCAATCAACAGTACTTCGAGGTTCAGCTTCCAGTGCGCAAAAAGTAAGCCGCCGAGGGACAGACGTTCCGCAGATAGAATTCACGCTAAGCGATACGGGTGGCCGCGATGCACGTGTTACGCCGCGAGCAATGGATATCGCGACCGCGCGAGGAAGTGTTCGCGTTCTTCGCTGAGGCCGCGAATTTGGAGAAACTCACGCCGCCGTGGATGCAATTCGAGATATTGACTCCGCCCCCGATACGAATGGCCGCGGGAACAAAAATCGCTTATCGCATCGGCTGGCGGTTCATACGCCTGCGCTGGCTCACCGAAATCGTCGCATGGGATCCGCCCTGCCAATTTGTCGACGTCCAATTGCGCGGGCCATACGCGCTGTGGCATCACACGCACTCGTTCGTCGAGGAGCGCGGCGGCACGCGCATCACCGACGTCGTGCGCTATCGGCTGCCGTGGGGAATTCTTGGCTCGGCGGCGCATCGCTTAACAGTGGCGCGCGACATCCAAGCGATCTTTGACTATCGCGCAAGCCGGATTGAAGCACTTCTGGAAGCCAAAAACGAAGAAATCGCTAAAGAGAGAGTTGTCCGTGCCGAATTCCGCTAGCTCGCTCGACGCATTCGCCGGCGGAGCACCTGCACGGCAATCACGGAAAGAAGGAGTATTTGCGAGGACGGCTCGGGGACAGGGCCGTCAACCAGCTGGCTGCCGAGTCCTGATCCGAGGCCGGCGCCTGCGGCGTCGAGGCCGAAGTTGCGCTGCCAGATGGTGTAATCACCGCTGTCGATGATGCCATTTGCATTACCGTCCGCGGCCAGCATTGTGCGGCTATTGAGCGTCCGGCGCCAAATGGCATAGTCGCCAGTACCGACTCGGCCATTGCGGTTGTAGTCGCCAAGGATGGCTGTAAGGGGTCTAGGAAAACCGGTTCCGCCTGCAGGGATCGATGCGACGGCGTCGTCTCGAAGCTGCGTTTGAAACACGGCGGCGACTTGCTCGCTCGTCAGCAGCTCGGAATTGCGCGTCGAGCCCATCAGATTTGGCATGCCGGCCGGCGAGTGTGCCAGGCCCAGATTGTGCCCCAGTTCGTGAGCAATCCAGTGGCCCGCATGTTCAGCGCTCACGCTCGAGCCGACGAAGATTGCAATGCCGTTGGTGCCGATGTTCCCCACGCCGTTCACCCAGTTAGGGGTTTTCAAACTCCAGCCGGGCACGACGTTCACGAAAAACATGTTGATCACGGACGGATTCGGATTGAGAATCCCGCCCTCCAACTGGGCGTTGGCCATCATAGCGCTAAGGTCGGTAATGGGACGGACTACACCGTTCGGCAAAGCGCCTTGATAGGCGAACGTGTTGTTGTAGCGGACCGTGTTCGGCAAGAAATGAATGTCGATGCCGGTTTGAGCCCAGATCGAATCGATCGCGCCTTTGATCGCGGCTTCGCGCGCCGCATCGCCAAAGACGGCGGCCGGGGAGCTGCCGTCGTCGAGCGCCGTCTGGATCGCTTGCACCGAGACCCGATGCGTGATCGGCTGCGCTGGATTAACGATGAGCGCCGCGTCGGCCGCTGATTCACGCAGCACCAGCGCAAGCGTGATATGCACAATCACACGGTGCATGAGTCGACTAGTCAATTCTGATCCCTGAACGGTAAATGCCGCGCCGTTCAATAGCGCGGGGCACCGCATGAGCTAGCGGTCAGTATTTTAGGGGGACTGCGTATTCTGTGCCAGGAAATTCCTGATCATTCGATAAAATTTGTTGGGGTATTAATGCGGTAATCGTCATCCGGAGCCAAGTTTCGGAATAAATTCAAAGCAGTATCGTCATCAAGATCATCGGCTGAATGGACCGCGCAGCTGTGGCGGTATTCGGCATCAACCGCAGCGGCCGGCGGCGCCGAATCGGCGTAAATAGCGGCAAAACTGGCGGCCGGCCCGAAAACGGCAGGCGCCAACGCCATGAATATAGCGCGACCGTGGATCACGTGAATTTTCTGTTCCCGCTCAAGAGGCCCAAGGGGCGGCGAAATGGCCTGATCGATGAGATCCGCCGCCGATAGCAATTCTAGGCGCTTGTGAGATCGCCGGCTATGGCAAAATGACGGGTGTCATTGCGAAATCGGTGGGGTCGGGGACGACCCGGCTAGCTGGGCTGTCGGCGTCACGATTCGCCCAGCGTGCGTTTGCGGCGGAGGATGTGGTGATAGTGCTGGGCAAAGCGGTGGGCTTCGTCGCGCACGTATTGCAGAAGACGCAGCGCGTAGGAGCGGCGACTTAAGCGCAGCGGGTCGTCCCGGTCCATTGCGTAGACGAGTTCTTCACGCTTGGCGAGCGAGAGCACCAGCGGCGGCTTGATGTCGAGCACGCGAAATGCTTCGAGTGCTTTTCGCAGCTGGCCGAGGCCGCCGTCGACGAGAAGTACGTCAGGGAACACGTCGCCGTCGTCGCGCAGCTTGCGAAATCGCCGGGCGACCACTTCACGGATACTGGCGTAATCATCGACGCCCTCCACGTCGCGAATGCGATAGCGGCGGTAGCCGGGTTTGAATGGCAGGCCGTCGAGGAATTGCACCAGGCTGGCCACGGTTTCGTTGCCGCCGAGGTGTGCAATGTCGACGCCTTCGATGTTTCGGGGCCGATTTTCGAGCTTGAATATTTTCTGCAGGCCCGCGAGGCCCTTCTTGGGGTCGACGTAAAAGACTTCCGGCTGCTCGTGCTTGTCAAGCTCGCCACGTTCGCGCAGGCGCTCCAGCATTTGGATTTCGTCACGCAGCCGGGCCGCCTCCTCAAATCTAAGCTCGGCCGAGGCGGCCGCCATCTCCTCGCGCATTTCGTCGAGCAGCTTTTTGCGGCTGCCTTCCAAGAACATCCGCAGACGCTTGATGTCGTTGCGGTACTCCTCTTTGCTGATTCGCAGGTTGCACGGGGCGGTACATTGATTGATTGAAGCGAGCAGGCATGGCCGGAACCAGCGCCAGCGCTCATCGTCGGCCTCGATGTCGAGCGAGCAGGTGCGGAACTTGAAGACCTTCTGCAGGGCTTGGACGGCCCCGCGAAGGCTGCCCGCATTGGCGAACGGTCCGTATAGCTTCGCGCCGCTGGCGCGCGGCTCGCGAGTGACTTCGACGCGCGGGAAATCTTCATGCGTGGTGACTTGCAGGTAAGGGAAGCTCTTGTCGTCGCGCAGCTCGCGGTTGTATTTGGGCTGGATGTCCTTCACCAGCCGGGCTTCCATGAGCACGGCGTCGACCTCGCTTTCGGCCTCGATGAAATCGACATCGTAGACCTCGCGCACGAGATGGGCGGTGCGCTGGTCGCCAGCCGCGGCGGCCAGAAAGTAGCTGCCCACGCGTGCCCGCAGGTCATTCGCCTTGCCAATGTAGAGCACGCGGCCGGCCTGGTCCTGGAAAAGATAGACTCCCGGCTCGTGCGGGAACTTGCTGCGCACTTTCTCCGCGGCGCGGGCGAAGAATTCGGCCTGCGTTTTCGGAGGCAGCGTCGCGGGCGTGTCCGTCGGGGGCAAATTGGACGGCGAATCGTTAGGCACGGCTTAATTATACCGATGGCTGTTGTGTAGTTGAGTTCCGCATTTTTCAGCTTAACGCTTACTGGTTCAGGCGAAGTTTCCGGCGTGGAATCGGCTAGTTCAACCGGCAAGCGGTTGTCGGTCGACCATAAATGAAATGCGATGTTCCCGATTTTTGGTATTTGTCGTCGGCTACCATTCCTGGGTCACAGTGCTAGCACTCGGGCAAGAATACATGCTGGCCGAGCCTGTTTCGTCATCTCAAATGCTAGAGACGAGCGAAGAGGAATCGCTTGACGAAACAGGAATCGACGACGAACCCGATGCGAATTTGAAAGCCGAGAAAGAGCCGTCGGCAACTACGGCTAACCCCTGCCAGACTTCGCACAAAGGGGTCTTTTACGACAACGATTTCACTTATCTGTTGGAGCCCGATTACGACGGCTGTTGCTTCGGCGACTGCTGGAAGCTGATGCCGGCCGAATGCTCTACCGACCGTGGCACCCTTGACGTCGGGGGCCAGCTTCGACTTCGTTACCACCATGAAGTTGGCATGGGGCAGGATCTGTCCGGACCCGGAGTTCAGCGGTTCGAAGATACCGTCCATGACATTTTCCTCACCCGCCTGCGCCTGTATGCCAACTGGAAGGCGAATGAGAGGACGCGCGTCTTCATCGAGGGCATCTATGCCGATGTGAGCGATGATGAAGACACCTATCGTCCGCGCCCCATCGACCGCAATTTCGGTGACTTTCTGAAT
>DASXWB010001001.1:0-2526 GCA_036503915.1 Lacipirellulaceae bacterium
TGGATTCGCTTGGTCCAAAGCCCGCGCGCGGCTCGGCGGCTATTGATGAACAAACCGCCCTAGCCCACCCCGCCGATGTTTTCCATGAAAAGGCCCCGGCGCTGCCGTTCGGCGCGGCGCGTGTTGTCGATGAGGTCGGTAATCTCGCGAACATTTTCAATTCCCACCAGGTGCAGATCCGGATGCGTCACATCGCTGGATTGGATGTGAATCGTCCCCACATCGAACATCCGTTCAATGAGTCCCTGACTGAGCGTGACATCGTTGATATCAATGACTTCCACGCGGTTACGCGTTCGGCTCAATAAGCCGGTCTCGTGAAAGAATCGGAACGTCGTCAGGCGATAGCGCACGGTCATGCGCCGATAGAGTAGCACGAGTCCGAAAATCGCCCACAGCACCACCGCGCCAAGGCCGACGAAAATCAATGCAGGAGGGAAGGCGAGGCCGCCAACCACGAGCGCAACTACCGTGAGCACACCGAGCGCAATTGCCGGGCCGACCATCGCCTTGGGCGAATAAGTGCCGGTCCACAATTCCTCTTCCGCCGGCGGGTTGCCCGCGGAGCGATTGCCGGCGGGCCGCAGCCGCTGGGCGCCGGGCGCTCGCTGCTCGTCGATCGCCGTCTCGGGCGATCCAGCCTCGCCGTTATCCAGTTGCGCACCGCAGTGCGGGCAAAACGCCGAGTCCTCTGCTACTTTCGCGCCGCAAGATTCGCAAGTCATGCTGAAAATTTCCTTTGCGCGAGACTTAGCCCCAACTCATTCGCTGGATTCGCTTGGTCCAAAGCCCGCGCGCGGCTCGGCCTGCATCCACATCGTCTCCTCGGCGTTGGTGCGCTTGTTCCAAACAAGGATGTTAATCCAACCGTCCGGCGGCGTCACCTGGTTGAGCGTCTCGGCCAGCGGATAGTACGCGCCTTGATAGAAACCAACCGGGTAGCCCATGACGTCCATCAGGTAGTCGCCCTCCTCCAGTCCGAACCGCCAGGCCGGCGAATAGCGCGAGACTTCGCGAATCCGCAGGCCGGCCGGCGCATTGTCGGTCCATATGCCCAGCCGCCAGCGCCCTGCCACGCGGCGCGGCGAGCGGCGCGGCGGACCGCGGAAAATCTCGCGGCGTAACTCGAATGTGCCGGTGCGCAGATCGATGTTCGGCGTCCGCGATTCAGTGCGCTGCGGAATCTCGCGCTGCGGCCGGCGGTCGCGCCGACGTTCCTCCCGAGAGTCGTCTCGTTCACCTTCAACCCGCCGCGTGCGCTCCCGGCCGGGAATCTGCGCCTCGGCGATCAATGCGAAAACGAGCAGTAAGCCAACCGTCGCTGATATCCTCCGTCGAGCCAACTTTGAGAGCGCCATGGCGTTTTCTCCTTAACTCGCTTCCTCACGGACGGGCAACCCATGCGCGATCATAACGCGCGCCACTTCCATGTCAATCGACGATGGGTTGCACCCATGACTGATTGAATAGCCGCCGAACTTTACGCGACGGGTGGGTGGCATGCCTTCGCCGCGCAACGGCGTAGGCATGATTCCGCTCATGCTCACGCGGCTGCGCCGCGAGAGCATGCCACCCCATATTGGGAGTCCGATAACGTCAATATTGACGCTACGCCACTACTTCCAACGGCTCTGGTGGCGTCAATTGATCGAGCGCACCCAGGCGCAATAGCTCCGGCCAAGCCGTGGCTACGACACCCACCGCCACGATCGACATCACTCCGCCAAACACCACCGAGGGCACCAATCCCAACAAGCTTGCGGCGATGCCCGATTCGAATTCGCCAAGCTCATTGCTGGAGCCGATGAAGATCACGCTCACCGCCGTGACCCGGCCGCGCATCGAATCCGGCGTCAACAGCTGCAGCACCGTTTGGCGAATCACGACGCTGATGTTGTCCGCTGCGCCGAGCACAAAAAGCGCTGTCAGCGACAGCGCGAATGAAGTCGACAACCCGAACACAATCGTCGCCAGGCCGAAGGTTGTCACGGTCACGAGAATCGTTCGCCCGCCGCGCTGAATCGGTGGCCGCAATGCGATAATAAAACCCATCACGATTGAGCCCAGCGCCGGCATCGCACGCATCCAGCCCAACCCTTCAGGGCCCACCTTGAAAACTTCCTTCGCAAAAATCGGCAACAGCGCGACCACGCCGCCAAACAACACCGCCACCATATCGAGCGTCATCGTGGAAAGAATGATCGGCTGGTTGCGCAAGAAGCGAATGCCTTGCAGCACGCTCTTCCATGACTTTGGCTCAATCGCCCGCTCTTGCGGCCGCGGCCGAACGAACAGCATGCACGCAGCCAGTATGATGCTCGACCCGGCGTCAATTAAAAACACCACCGCCGGACTCCACCAGGCCAACAGAATTCCGCCCGCCAGCGGCCCAACCGTCGATGCCAATTGATAGGCGTTGCTGCGCCACGTGGCGGCGTTGGAAAACACCTTCGCCGGCACCAGGCCGGTGACGATTGCGCTCGATGCCGGCCAGCCCAGTGCTCGAAAAGCACCGCTGCCAAACAG
>DASXWB010001002.1:0-11088 GCA_036503915.1 Lacipirellulaceae bacterium
AATCTTGGCAACACTTCAAGAATGATGCGAGTTACTTCACCCGCTGGGCCAAGCGTATGTGTCGAGTCGACAAAGAAAAAGCACCCGTTGGACAACTGACCAAGAAAGCCTAAGTCTAGGGTCTCAACTGGCGACTGAATAAGTCGAATATACCGGGCGCGCTCCGCCTCACGCAGAAAGCTCGTCGGGTATGGATCGATGCAGGTAATTTCCGATTGATACGCGGCGTCTTGCGCCGCAGCGAGGCACACTGACGTCGATATCCCGCAGCCCACTTGAACGATACGTGGCGGGCGATGCTGTCGCACAAACGCGTAAAGAAATTCCGCTTCAATCGGTCCATAGCCCGTCGCGTTGTTGGCGACACAAGCCTCGGCGAAAACGTCGCGGCTTGCTAAACTACGCCGCGTGTCTTCACACATAGCGGACTCAATGAAATGAAGCTGGTCATCCGCGTTCCAACCTTGAATGCCGCACATCGAAAACGGCTGACGCCAATGTTCCGTCATGTGCAATTTGCGCACGAGCGGAATTTCGGAGTAGAAGTGCCTGGGCAGTATATCAACGCCGAATCGCTGGCCAAGATGGAACACTCTCGCCAACTGTTTCTTTAGCGCATCTTTGACGCGTCGTTTCATTGCCATATCCCACCTCAGAGGTCAGCTCTCGCTATTGACGCATGCACTCATTAATGAAGACGCGGCCAATCAGACTAAAAGCTCGCTGCCTTCCGCACCATTGCTTGCCGGTTTTTTTGCGATCGATCTCGGCCGCCGACTATGTATATCGACTTCGGTGCGGGCTGGGACCGGGTCAATAAAGTTCCTGGACATTTCGGACGGTTCGACCGCAAACCTTATCCCCGGACGCGCCTATTGAGATCCAGCCGTCAAGCGACAGGGAGATCGGTCGGCGAACCCCAAATCCAGGCGGCCGCCTTTGCGCCATTCGTAAATCGGGTGGCGGAATGTGCCCGCGGTTGGCGAGTCGCCGACGGCCTCAAAATAGCTCACGTGGATCGACTCGGGAACCGTCATGGCCCAGTCAAACTCGGCCGGGCCGTGCGTCACGAGCGTGTGCAGCTTCAATTCTGGAATTCCGACCGCCACCAGCTTGTGCAGATTGAGTCGATACGGCGCCATGACGTTGGCGATGATCGCCAGTCCGGGTCGAGTGTCAGGGGATGCATTTGGCATGATCGACTACATCAGCTCGAAGCGCAAGCGAGGGATATGACGTTCACTGCCTTGCTAGCGCTTCGGGCTAGTGTATAAGGTGATGGGTGGCATGCTCTCGCGGTGCAGCCGCGTGAGCATGTTCTATGCAAATCCATGCCTACGCCGCTGCGCGGCGAAGGCATGCCACTCCGTTATTTCCTCTATAACAATGCACTAGTGTGCTACACGATTTCCGAAACGGCCTGATCGATTACCGCATTGCGCAGGCGATCCGCGATAAAAATTGCATCACCGAAACGCAACTGGCCGACATCGGCCGAATGCATTTCGTAAATGTTGTAGAGCGTAAAGCCGCGTTCGCGCAAATACGCGCTAAGTTCGTCGAATAGGACTCCATTTTCATAATGAGGCACAAACGTTACCTCGGAAAAGACCAGTGATACTCCGCCCCTCCGGGAATTTAGCGTTTCCTCGGCACCGCGCAATGCTTCGAGTTCCATGCCTTGGATGTCCAATTTCAGGATGTCGGGGACGGGAATGTTGTGCTCGGCGCGGAATTCATCGATAGTCATTGTTGGCACGGAGATGGTGGAGCGAGTCACAGCCTGCGGCGAAAAGTATCGATGCCCGGAAGAGGGGCGCGGAAGCAATGAATTCGTTGCTAAATCTCCGTTTACATAGAATTTTGCCTCTCCCGTGCGGGATGACACGGCCGCATTCACAAGGTGAATGCGGGGCGTTGCCGAGTACTTCGCCACAAGCGCCTCATACGATTGCGGGAAGGGCTCGAAGGCGTAGATTTCCGCCTCGGCGAAAAGTTCCGCGTAGCGGCTTGTCGCATCGCCTTGAAATGCACCGACATCGAACACCGTGCGACAACGCATCGTGCGAAGCAAGTGTTTTTGCGCCAAATAAGGGTCGCCGACAAGCGGACGATATCGCCGCAGATCGAATCCGGCGCGCCGTGCAACGTCTCGAAATAATCGCTGCAGTTTCACTGCCGTTGCCTCTGAGAGCAGCTGTGGAGCGTAAGAGGCCTCAACGGATAAATACAATAAACCGTCCCGACAAGCGCGTGGGCCAGTTGCTCAATACGCCCCCTTGGCGAACAGGACGATCCGCACGGTCTTCAGGAGGAGATACACGTCGAGCCAGGGCGACCAGTTTCGCACGTAGTAGGCGTCGAGCTGCACGCGCTGGTCGTAGGTGGTGTTGTTGCGGCCCGAGACCTGCCACAGCCCGGTGATACCCGGCTTGACGATCGTGTACAGCTCATAGTACGGCCCGTACTTGGGAACCTCGTTCGTGACGATCGGGCGCGGCCCCACGAGACTCATCTGGCCGCGTATCACGTTCCACAGCTGCGGCAGTTCGTCCAGGCTCGTTTTGCGAATGAAGCGGCCGATCCGCGTGACGCGCGGATCGTAGCGCAGCTTCTGGTCTTGTTCCCATTCCTCGCGCAGCTCCGGATGCTGCTCTAAATAATATTCGAGCACGTCGCCGGCGTTCTCGAACATCGTGCGAAACTTCCAGGCGCGGAAGCGGCGGCCGCCGCGGCCGATCCGCTCGTGGCCGTAAATGACTCGACCGCGCGACGAGAGCTTCACGGCGACCGCGATGTAAAACAAAAGCGGCAGAAGCAGAATTCCCACCACCAGCGCCGCGAAGAAATCCATGAGTCGCTTCGTGACTCGCGGCAAGGGCAGCATGAGATTCTGCTGCAGTTGGACGCCGGACAGGCCGTCCAGCTCGCGGTGGGGGCTCCAATGATCGGGCAATCCGGCGGGTTCCGACAGCACGTGGATGAATGGCATCGAGCTGAGATGTTGAGCGATCGTGGTAGCCACGGTGTTGGAGTACCCGTCCTCCGGGACGACGACAGCCCAATAGACGCCGCGCTCGCTGGCGATCTCGTGGGCGGCCGACCATGGGCCCGCATACCACATATCCTCCGGACCGATCGCGAGCGAGTGTGGGTCGCCAACGAGGCCGACCGGCCGAAATCCAAGGTGACGCTTGTCGCGAAGCCAGTGATGCAATCGCACAGCCGCGGGGTCGTCGCCGCACACGAGCACGGGTATTCCCCAGCCCATCCAGCGACCCAGAATCCGGCGGGCCCAGCTGCGGCAAACGGGCAACGTCACACCACATGCCAGGTAGCACGCGATGAGGAACCACGCCTGCGCTGCCAGGCCGCTGCGAAGGACTTGCACGCCAATAGCCCACACAATGAACATGCAC
Organism: Lacipirellulaceae bacterium; assembly: GCA_036503915.1. Taxonomy (GTDB): domain Bacteria; phylum Planctomycetota; class Planctomycetia; order Pirellulales; family Lacipirellulaceae; genus JABDGM01. Next base: position 3,420 of record DASXWB010001002.1, read on the forward strand.
GAGACCGAGACGACCAGGCGCCGCATCTCCTCGACCGGACTGAGCCGCACACCCGGGTACAATCCCAGCTCGATGTTCAGCAGCACAAAACCGGTTGTGATCGGAATTAGAAATGCGGAGACATCAAACCGCATCGCGTCGAATTGCCCCCACACAAGCCGGCAGGCGATGATCGTTGCCGTCAGCGTCAAGACATCCACGACCAATAGCGGCAAGCTGTTGGCAAGAACCTGGACGATATAATGCAGGCCGACCCTGCGATTGAATGCTTTCGTCGCGTCGGGCGATCGGCCCGCGGACTCATTCGCCGCGCTATCTTCCATCGCGCTGAAACACACAGACGACTTAGACACGCTGCCGCGTGCGATTGGCGGTCCGACGAGCGCGGTTGCCGCATCACCGATGCCTTGCTCAAACTGGCCCTTCACCGACGAAGCTCCTCTCAAAGTTGCGGCACCTCTATCGGTTCATTGTACCCGATGATCGGCGATTCGCCGGGCAAAAACAAATAAGCCCGTCCATAATACTGCCGGCAGCCAGCGGTGCAGGTAGACACCAAAAGCATAGCTCCAACGGGAAAAACCCAAGTAGCTCGGCTCCGAGATATAACGGTATACGCACCCCTCGAATTGATGGGTCTTCAGCAAGCGTAGCAGCGCGCGGCGTGTATTGGCCCGGTAATAGGTTGGAAAAACGTCGTGCGCCTTGCGTCCCGGCTGAACGAAGCTGATTACCTTGGCATGCAGCCGATTAGGAATTATTGTCGCGGCGAGGTACGGATAACCCCATCGATTTGGCGTGCGAAAACACGCCAAACCGCCCGGCCTCACCACGCGGCTGCATTCGCTGAAAAAGGCATCCGGCTCGCGAATGTGCTCCAATACGGCGTCGGACAATAACAGGTCGATGGACGACGTTTCGACGGGCCATTGATCGCTTTCGATAAGTCGGAACTCATCGATAAGTGGGTTCTGCCGTCCGGCTTCGGTCACGTCGATGCCGATGACTTTTCTGCACACTCCCCTCAGCACTCGGCACTTTTCCCAGGGATCCTTTTCGAACCGATCGGCGACGGCCCCCCGGCCGCAGCCTACGTCCAGCACCGTCATTTCCGGTCGCGCTAGAGCCTGCACCCGCGTGAAAAACGGCACCGTGCCGTCGACGCGTGTGTATCCGCCAAACGCCGATTCGGGGTAATAAATCTCCCGGAGCCCCTTGGACCGACTCATTTGCTAAGTTCTCTGGCCGCAGAACAGGCGTGCGGACCGCGGCCGGGCCCCACGTCAAATTGGATCCAACAAGTCTCGACGCTCCTCGACTATCGGGATCGCGAGACGCCGCTGGTCGATCGCCGGGGCTGCCCATGTCCGGCAAGAGGAAGCCAGTCGCCCCGAACCGCGCGCGTCGCACGGCGGCTCGAGCACTGCAACGCGTCCTTGTAGAGCGGTCGTTGCCCAGCTGCTCTTCTCGTTCAAGAAACCGGCACATGCGGTTGCCTGAAACCACCTTTTTCAATCGTAGCGGTGACGATTTGAGGTGTCAAGAAATTGGCAGCGCCAGCTCGAGAAGGCGATGACGGTAATTCGTTTAGCTCCTTCTATAACAATCAAGCCGCATGCGCAGCCGCTTGGTCACATTGAAGCATCAGAGTAAAATGAACCGGTCTCGAGCGGCATGTTTGCAGTCATGCCGGCACTTGTTGTCGCGGTCACCGTGCGCGGCGCGAACTGCTGCTAGCTTGATCGAATGAACTCAAGGCCAGACATCTCATGAAAGACAAGCTGATTTTGGTGGCGGGGGGCGGCGGTTTCATCGGCGGGCATTTGGTCGCTCGTTTTCGCGACGAGGGCTACACGCGCATCCGCAGCGTCGACGTAAAACCGTTCGATCAGTGGTACCAGATTTTCGACGACGTCGAAAACGTGCATGCGGACCTCAAGCTGCGCGAGGCATGCGAGAAGGCGTGCCGCGGCGCGAGCGAAGTCTACAATCTTGCGGCCGACATGGGCGGCATGGGCTTCATCGAAAACAACAAGGCGCTGTGCATGCTCAGCGTGCTGATCAACACGCACCTGCTGCAGGCCGCGCATCAGGCCAAGGTCGATCGGTACTTTTACGCCTCGAGCGCGTGCGTTTACAACGCCGACAAGCAGCGCAGCGCGGACGTGGTTCCTCTTAAAGAAGCCGACGCTTATCCGGCCATGCCCGAAGACGGCTACGGCTGGGAGAAGCTGTTCTCGGAGCGCATGTGCCGTCACTTCCGCGAGGACTTCGGCCTGACGACGCGCGTGGCGCGCTTTCACAACGTGTACGGGCCGCACGGCACATGGGACGGCGGCCGCGAAAAGGCGCCGGCCGCGATCTGCCGCAAAGTGATCCACGCCATCGAAACCGGCTCGAAAGAAATCGAGATTTGGGGCGACGGCCGCCAGACGCGCAGCTTCATGTACATCGACGACTGCGTCGACGGCATCCTGCGAATCATGCACAGCAAAATTGACGAGGCGATCAACCTCGGCTCCGACGAGCTGACGACGATCAACGGCCTGGTGGAAATGGTCGAAGACATCGCCGGCGTCGAGCTGGTGCACAAGCACAATCTCTCTGCCCCCAAAGGCGTGAACGGCCGCAACAGCGACAACTCGCTCATTAAGAAATACCTGGACTGGGCGCCCGGCATTCGCCTGCGCGAAGGCATGGAGCGAACGTATCGCTGGATCTATGAGGAGTACCTCAAGGTCCACCGGGGCGAGACAGTTCGCACGTAAGAAGCCGTTTCAATACTCCCTCCACGTCAGCGCTTGCAAACTCCCTTCCCCTCGGCGCGGTCAGACTCCCTCCCCCTTGAGGGGAGGGCCCGGGAGGGGGTCACTCCGGCTGGTATCAGCTTGCTTTCAACTGCTTATAATGTTGCACCAAAGCCCAGCGCGCACAGAGGCGCGTGACGTTAGGTGAAGCTCAATACCACTAGACGGCTCGACCTTACGCACTTGGCGCTAACGCGCAACGGAGCCGAGAATTTGCTCAAATTTGCGGTCAATCTTGACGGCACGAACTTACTATATTGGCTGTGCCAATTGAGCTTCATGTTGAGAATCGAATTAGGTTGTCCACCTGCATAATCAGCCGCTGGGCGCTAGCCCACGATTGTCCTGAACCGGACGCGAGCGCGTGCCGGCTGATCTGTTGAATCACCGTTCCTTTGACTACCCGACATCAATAAAAAGCTTCCTTCGACAGATCATTATCTGACGCTTATCTCGGACAGGCTGAGAAAACGACCGACGTCCCGCGACGGCGGCTCACCGAACTGCCGCTTATATTCCCGATTGAATTGCGAGGCGTCCTCGTAACCTACCCGATAACCTGCCTGCCCTGCGTCGAGATGCTCACTAAGCATTAGTCGTCTTGCCTCTTGCAGGCGAAGCTGTTTTTGAAACTGCAGCGGACTCATTGCGGTCACTGCCTTGAAGTGCGCATGGAACCCGGAAACGCTCATATGCAGCAGGCGCGCGATGTCCTCGATTCGAAGCGGCTTATCGAAGTTTTCCCGAATGGTCTGAATCGCTCGTGCTATTCGATGCCCTTGGCCACCGAACTTTGCAAGATGGCGAAGTCGATTGCCCTGATGGCCGATCAGTAAACGGTAGACGATCTCGCGCGTCACAAGCGGAGCGACCACTCGGTACTGGTTAGGAACCGCAGCCAGCCGTACCAAGCGCAAAGAGGCATCCAAAAGATCCGCATCCAACGGGCTGACGCCGACCGCAGTAACACTACCATCGCCGCCTTGTTGAATGTCGCCCGCCTCCACCATCATCGAAGTCACGACCGCCGAATCGAGCACGAGTCGCAAACTAAGGTACGGGCACTCCGGTGAAGCTTCGACAACTACCGCGGAAAGCGGCAACTCCAACGTCGTGACCAGGTAGTGAGCCGCGTCATAGGGGAATGACTCAGCGCCGACCAAGATGTCCTTCGCACCTTGGGCGATGACACAGAACGACGGAGGAAGAGACGCGTACACTGGACCGATAGGGCGTGAAAACCTGCCCAAATGGAGGCCGGGCTGTATTTCGAATACTCCGTCGTGAGGCAGCGCATGCGAAATTCGTGCTGCTAGTTCGTCGTGATGAAGGCTCATTGAGTCAGCCTTTTCTGCGATGGTTCCGTCACCCATCTTTCGCATCATAGAACCCTTTCAGCCTTTATCCATCGAGGCCTGCTCATTTTGGAGGATTGTTCAAGGATCTTAGAGAATCGTCCATACCTTCCTGACCACTGCGCTCCGTACGATTAAACAGATAAGACCTTGCGGTCGGATGTTCGCCAAACGGTTTTGGAGTTTTCTCCAATCTTACACTTACTCACCCGTTTTCGCGCTTCGGAGCCTTAAAATGACGGGCCTTGGACTATTCCGCACGTTCTTGACCGCAGTTTCAATGGCTTCAACAGCTGTATTCGCTGATGATTGGCCGCAGTGGCAAGGGCCGGACCGTAACGCCGTCTCCAAGGAAACTGGCCTGCTAAAGGAATGGCCACAGGACGGTCCGCCGCTGGCGTGGAAGGCAACAGGGATCGGCAACGGGATGGGCGGCATTGCCGTGACTCGCGGCCGCATTTACACGACCGGCGACGACCGCGAGCAGACGGCTTGGCTTTTGGCCCTCAACGAATCCGACGGCAAGCCAGCGTGGAGTGCAAAGATTGGAGCTGGTGGTAACCCCGGCAACATCTTCAAGCCGTTCGGCCCCCGAGCCACGCCCACGGTGGAGGGCGATCGACTCTACATCCTCAGTCAATCCGGGGACCTTGTCTGTTTTACGATCGACGACGGCAAGGAGGTCTGGCGCAAAAACTACATTAAGGACTTCGGCGGCATCATGCCCGTCTGGGGCTTCTCCGAATCGCCGCTGGTCGATGGCGACAGAATTATCTGTACTCCTGGTGCAGCAGACGGCGTGATAATGGCTCTCGACAAGCGGACTGGTGAGCCCATCTGGAAATGCGAGGTGCCCGAGGGTCCCACGGGCAATCGAGGTTTCCTGGGAACGTCCGGGGCCGCTTACGCATCGGCCATCGTGGTCGACTTCGAGGGCGTGCGGCAGTACGTGCAACTCACGGCGACGACGCTTGTCGGGGTCGCGGCATCCAACGGCAAGCTGCTCTGGCGATATGACCGCGCCGCGAACACTCACCGCATCAACTGTTCCACCCCGGTCTACGAGGACGGCATGGTGTACGCCGCCTCCGCATACGATGCGGGCGGCGGAGCGGTCAAGCTAAGCAAGGATGCCAATGGCAAGATTACGGCGGAGGAAGCATTTTTCAACCCGAAAATGAAGAACCATCACGGCGGGATGATCATCGTCGATGGCTGTCTCTATGGCGCAGCGGGCGGAAATCAGGGCGGCTTCCTCGTCTGCCTTGACGCACAGACCGGAGAGGAGCTTTGGAGCGAGCGTCGGGCTCCGAAAGGCTCGCTTCTCCTGGCTGATGGGCGGTTCTATCTGCGCACCGAGGCGGGCGAGGTGATTCTCATCGAGCCGAACCGCGAGCGCTATGTGGAGCTCGGCCGCTTCGAGCAGCCCGACCGAAGCGACGAACCCGCGTGGACGCATCCAGTCATTGCCAACGGCAAACTGTACCTGCGCGATCAAGATGTGCTGTTCTGCTATGACGTCGAAGCAACGCAGGAGTGAGTAACGAACGCCCGTGAGCCGTTGCACACAGCTTAAGGATGTGTCTTCTTGGCGCCGCCGACGGGGCAGGCTCTATGCGGCGGGCAGATCCAAATCGCAACGGCAGAAACTCTCTGACCTCCCACCACATCACCACTCAGTGGATCACGATTAAATGCAGCGCACCATCATTGTTCTCGCGATCGTCCTAGGGCGGCTCCCGATCTCATTCGCAGCGACAACCGAACCGGAGACCAGCCCGACAGGCGAACTCACCGCAAGCGACATCTTTGACCCGATAACGATCTGGACGATACACCTGCGGTTTACTGCCGATCAATGGGCGGCCATGGAGCCAAAACAATCACGTCCCCAGCGGCGGGGATTCGGAGGCAACTGGTTGCTAGGGCCGGAAGGAGGTCGGAACGGCCTTTCGGCCGCCCAAGGCATCACATTCGAATATGTTCGCGCCGATCTGGAGTTTGGCGACATTCAGTTCAAGGATGTGGGAGTGCGCTACAAAGGGAACGGCACGTTCTGGAGTTCGCGCGAATCCCTGAAACGATCGTTGAAGGTCGATTTCAACGAGTTCGTCAAAGGACAGAAGTTCGCCGGGATGTCGCAAATCAACCTGCACAATTCCGTTCGCGATGCCAGCGGGTTGAACGAAGCGATCGCCTACCGTCTGTTTCGCGACGGCGGCGTGCCCGCGCCTCGCACGGCGTACGCCAGGGTCTACGTCACCGTGCCGGGAACGCACGACAGGCGTTACTTCGGCCTCTACAACCTGGTTGAAGACGTCGGCGGCGCCTTCGTGGAAGAGCATTTCCAGGCGTCGAAAGAACCGCTGCTCAAGCCGGTGACACCAAGTCCGTTCACCGATCTTGGAGACGACTGGAAGAACTACAACCAGACCTATGATCCTAAGGGAAACCTCTCGGATAAGAACAAGCAGCGCATCATCGAGTTCTGCAAGCTCACGTCGACGGCCAGCGACTCTGAATTCGAATCCAAGCTTGGGGACTACATCGACATCGATAACTTCGCCCGCTATATGGCGATCACCGTCTGGCTGAGCGACATCGACGGCATCCTCGGGCCGGGACAGAACTACTACGTGTATCTCCATCCGCGAACCGAAAAAATGATGTTCATTCCCTGGGATCAGGACCAGACGTTTGGGCAGTTTCCACGCGGCTCGCAAAACGAGCGCGAGAATCTCTCCATTCACAAACCGTGGAACGGGAAGAATCCGTTTTTAGAACGTGTCTTCAAAGCCGAACAGTTTAAGAATGCCTATCTGGCGAGAATGCGGGAGTTTAATGAAACGATTCTTCAGCCCGCTCGCATTGCTCAGCAGATCGATGAACTGGCAATCGTTATTCGCGATTCGATCAGAGAGGAATCCGACGAGCGAAACGCAGAGCTGGAGAACACCATCGCGGGGAAACAGGTGACGTCGTCGATGGGCCCCGGCTTTAACGTCCCAGTCAGTTCGATCAAGCCTTTTGTTGAAGCCCGCTCACAATCTGTGAAGGACCAGTTGGTCGAAAAAGGTTAATGAGAGATCGTCTCCCCTAAAGACCTCAGCGTGCGCGAGCGCATCGCATCTCGGCGCATGCCGATACTCCCTCAGGAGTTTTCCAATTCGGCAATCGAGGTGCTCGTGGCCTGATTTATCCGCCGGATGCTTGGGGCGCGCCTAGGTGTGCACCACCATGGTTGAAATCGGCAATTTGCCAACATGCGGACGCGGCGTCTGAATGGGTAGTCGAAAGGATGACATTCCTCGAATGGCACTTGAACTGTCGTAACGTATTTACGCGGCGCGTCTTTTGTAGGTTGCGCGCGGTTCGCGGAGGTGTTTGTACTTTTTGGGCCGTCTCTTGATGAGTCGAGGTTCGTAGCGATCGGGTCGGTTGGCCACGTTGTGCGTCGCGATCGCGCGGGCCAGCGCGTGACACCAAGCGTCGACCGATGGCTGGCAG
>DASXWB010001003.1:0-11230 GCA_036503915.1 Lacipirellulaceae bacterium
GCCAGCGTCCCATGCGCCCGTAACCAGGTACAACGGCACGAAGAGCATGGCAGCGAGCAAAATGGCGGCCGGGCCTCGTCCGGGCACATCGGTTTTGAAAATCGCCACGGCCGCCGCCGTGCCCAATGGGAGCGCGACGAGAATTGCACCGCCCGCCAACCAGGCCGTATTGAGCCAGAGCCGGGCGACGCGCGGCTCGATGAGCCAAAGTGTCGCCATGCCCGCGGTGGCCATGGCACCGACGAGAAGCGGAAACCAGAAGCGGGAAGCGGATTTCGGCACGGCTGGATGGCTGGAGACTCGATACTGGAGACTCGATGGGGCGGCGGCGGTGTTTCCTCCAGCATCCAGCATCCAGCATCCAGCATCGAGAATCCAGGGCCTGCTTTAGTTGCCATTTGCCGGTCCCCGTGGTAAGCTAACAGGCGTTGACTTGGCGAAAACTCTTCTTAGCGACTACCGTTCTTTAGGACGTTTCTCGCTGCCGGAACGCGAGACTGAGGCCGACAAAGCAGGGAGCGAGGAGCACGGCGCATGGAGTGATTTCGAAACTCCGTGCTCCATGCTTCCCGCTCCGAGCCCACTTCCCTAGTCCTCAGCGGTGTGGAGGCCGGCCCACCATGGGAATTCGCGTTGAATGTCCCCACGGACACGTCTTCAAGGTCAAGGATAAATACGCTGGCAAGAAAGGGCTTTGCCCGCATTGCGAAGGCCAGGTGATCGTTCACGTTCCCGACGCGCTAACGGGCGACATGAGCGACGTGCTGCAGAAGGAAGCGATCCAGCGCCGCCAGGCAACTCATCATCATGCCGCTTCGAGCAGCTCAAACATTTTCGACGATCCTGGCGAACTGGCCACGACTGCGTCTGCCAGCGGCACGAGTGGCAGCTTGTTGGGCTCCAGCGTGATCCGGCACAACATCAAGTGCAAGTGTGGCGAGCATGTGCCGATGTGGTATGCGCGCTGCCCGGCGTGCGGGTCTTATCTGGAACATTGAGCGATACATGCCTTCTTCGTTCGCGATGCTTGCTTCGCTTGCAGATGCGCGATCGACACGCGAAGTTTCCGGCATAGGCGCTTGGTCCGCGTTCTGCTACATTTCGCGGCCTTTTCTCCGGCCCTCCAATCGAACAAAAGCGCCAACTTCACTGAGGTTATGCTGCGACGCGCCGAATTTGCTGTCTGTGTATTAACTCTCGCGACGGCTTTGCTGGCCGGTTGCCAGTCGTTGTCGTGGCCGCAGATGTGGCCGTTTCCCGAGCGCGAGCTGACGACTTACCACACGCCCTCGATGCGCGCCGATGCGCTGGAGCAGTTCGCGATGCGCTCCACGGGCGTCGATTCGCCGGAGCAGCGGGAAATCACGGACCAGCTTGCTCGGCAGATGCAGATAGAGCCCGACCCGCTGGTGCGGCAGGCCGTGGTGCGAGCGATCGCCGAATTCCGCACGCCGATGGCGCAGCAAGTCCTTGAAGCCGGCCTGTCGGACGAGGATGTGGCCGTGAGAGTTGCATCCTGCCGCGCGTTGGGGCGCCGGGGAGACGCCATGTCCGTCGCGCCGCTGGCTAATTCGCTGCGAAGCGATGAAGACATCGACGTGCGCCTGGCGGCCGCCGATGCGCTGGGCCAGACCAAATCGCAAGAGGCCATTCAGGCGCTCATCGTCGCGCTGGACGACCGCGACCCGGCATTGCAGTACGCGGGCGTGCAATCGATGAAGGCGATCACGGGCGAGGACTACGGGCCGGATGTGCAGGCCTGGCGTCAAGTGGCCGCCGGCGGTACGCCGCCACCTCGCGAGGCGCCTTCGCTGGCCGAGCGCTTGCGAAGTGCCTCGCCGTTCTAAATGCAGGTGTCAGGTGTTAGCTGTCCGGTGTCAGAATTCAGGCTGACACCTGAAACCTGACACCTTCCCCTCCGCTAGCTGCCGGCGCCTTTGGAAAAACCTCGCAAGCCGGCAAGGTTTATCCATCCAACCACTCCACTGCGACGGCATTCTGAAGTCGCACACAGTTCTGGATTCGCGACGCTATCGGCCCGATACCTAGGGAACGGGCTACGACACGGCTGGTGGGAGTCGGACGGGGAGCGGGGAATGCGGTTTCAGGTTTTATGGCTGGCCTCGGTCAGTTCGCTAGTCTATTGGCTGATGCTGGCCGCGGACGTCGACAGCGAGCAGATAGATTCCGAATGGGCGGTTGGCAAGCCGTCGCCGGTCGCATCGGCATCGATTTCAGCAGATGAGCGGCAGCTGCTGATGGATCATCTGGTGGGCATACATGCTCCGCCAATGCTGAAACCGGTAGCTGTTCAAAGCATTTTGGGGCAGTCGGTCAGCACGGCGCGTTTCACAAGCCGGCCGAACGGCGTCGAAGGCTGGCGACCGGCAAGCGAGCCTCTGGCGACACATAGCAACTTGCCCAAGCCAACCTTGGTTCCCGCTTCGCCGCGGAAGATTATCGATGATCCGCCCTTGCCGAATATCGAGCTTAAATTTCGACCGGCCCGCATTGGTGCGCCGGTTACCGCACCGTCGGCGGCAGATCCGCCATTTGAAGCCGGGTGCGATGGCTTGACGGAAGAGGAATGTGGATTCGGCGACGGGCCGACAATAACGCCCGACCTTGATGAGCCTACGTATGACGCGGCAACAACCGATGACGACACGCCGGCATCGGACACCGCCGATGCTGAAACCGCGCCGAGCCCGCCCCCGCTGAGCCGAGACGATGTCGGTCGGGACGATACATTGCCGGAGCTCGCTCCGCCGTCGGCCACCAGGCCGCTTCCGCCTTTGACACGGCAGCTTGTGCATCTGCGGGCGCGCGTGCGGAGCGTGTTGACGGGCTATTACCGCAAGACGCTCAATAGCCGCGATCATGATCCATGGGAGGTGATGCACGGCATGCTGGCGTATGGTGTGCACAGTCGCATCCGGCCGGGTGGTCCGCGCGGCAAACCGGTCACGTCGGTTGGCTGGCTTTGCTTCAACAAGCCGTGCAAAGGCCAGACGCTGATGCACCTGACACGGTACGGCGAATTGCGGGCCAAATACGGCGTGGGATTGCAGGGGCACTTGGGGCAGTTGCTCGCCATGTTGGCCCAGTGCCAGGTGTCGCCCGATTATCCGATCCGCATTGGCAGCCGGGAATTCACGATCCACGACTTGATCGAGGCCGAAAAGACGACTTGCTATCCCGATTCGGAGCTGACCTTCAAGCTGATTGCGCTGCAGTATTATCTGGACCTCAACAAGACTTGGGTGAACGACCAGGGCGATCCGTGGGATTTTCCGCGGCTGGTGCGCGAGGAGCTGGCGCAGCCGATTCGCGGCGCGGCCTGCGGCGGTACGCATCGTTTGTCGGGTTTGAGCTTGACCGTAAAACGGCGTCTTGCGCGCGGCGAGCCGCTCGATGGCGAATACGCGCTGGCGGCCGATTTCGTCCAGAAGTATCACCAGTACGCGTTTCGCCTGCAGAACCGCGACGGCAGCTTGAGCACTTCGTGGTTCCAGGGGCGCGGCGACGAAGACGACATCGATCGCCGCATCAAGACGACGGGCCACATCCTGGAATGGCTCTGTTATTCATTGAGCGACGAAGAGCTGCGCGACCAGCGCACGATTCGCGCCGTGAGCTACCTGGCGAACCTGATGTATTCCAATTACGACCACGAGTGGGAAGTCGGCCCGGTGAGCCATGCCACCCATGCACTCTTGCTCTACGATGAGCGCGTTTTTGTGCCCTATGATTCGCCGGAGTATTCGTTGTCGTATCGGCCAAAGCCGGCAATGGCGACGCGCACGCAGCCGAACTCTACCCGCCGTTGAGGGATAGGTGTCAGGTGTCGGGTGTCAGAAGTCAGATGTTCCGACTGACACCTGAAAACTGACACCTGACACCTTTATCCGCATTGAACAACCCTTCGCGGCGGATTACATTGCCTCCGTCCCGTCGCAAAGTTGTTTCTGCCCGTCCGTCTGCCATGGCCACGCCGCGCAAATTCAGTGATCAGCTCTTGGCGTTTTGCGAGTTGGCGGATCGCTTAGCCACGACCCACGATGCCGACGCGATGCTGTTTTTGATGGAGCATCCCACGGAATGGGTACGATTGCGTCAAGCGACCGGCCAGCACACGGTGCTATTGGCCGGCGACACCGCGGCCACGCTGGAAGGGGCCCCCCAGGAAGACTTCGATACAATTCTGTTGAACATGCCGGCGGAGACGCCGGTCTACGAGCGCTTAACGCAGGCGCTGTTGGAGGGCGTGGCTGAAGACTTGCTGCCGCCGGGGGCGACGGTCGTTGCGGTCTACAGCGGCTTCGAGCCGATGGTGATCGACTCGCTCAGCATCATTCGGCTGGGAGAACACCTGGGCCAATTGACCGTGCGCGACTTGCGGCAGCTGAAGACGCGAATCCCGTTGGAAACGCTGAAGACGGTCGTCGATCTAGCGGTCGATATCGGCCGCGAGGGCCGCGAGGGAAAGCCCGTGGGTACGCTGTTTGTTGTGGGCGACCACCGCAAGGTGCAGAGCTTCTGCCGTCCAATGGGCTTCGACCCGCTTCGCGGCTACAGCCGGGCCGATCGCAATCTGGCCGATGCGAAAGTTCGCGAGGGCGTGAAGGAGATTGCGCAGCTCGACGGGGCGTTCATCGTGTCGTCGGACGGGCACGTTGTGGCCGGCGCGCAGCAGATCAACGCTCCGCGTTCGACCGACCTTTCGTTGCCCAAGGGATTTGGGGCCCGCCACTGGGCCGCAGCCGAGATCAGCCGCGCGACCGCCGCCGTCGCCATCACCGTGAGCGAATCGACGGGCACCGTGCGGCTGTTTCAAAACGGCGAGATTATGCTGCGCATCGAACCATTCCGCCGGGCGATGAAATGGATCGATTTCGACGTGGAGCCGGCGCCGGCGCCGGCGGAGGATAAATAGCCGGCCCATCTTGGACCGGTTTCGATCAGACGCCGTAACGCGCCGCGCCCGGCCAAGTCGCCACGGCGACTCGCGACTCGCTGCGGCGAGATGGCCGGGCTATGTGGCGTCTGTCAAAGCGGCAAGCAATTCAGACACGTAGTCGCCGACTTCGCGCAGCACCTGGTCGCGCGGCCGTTCGTTGGCAGCCGCGATTCGTCGTACGATGCCCGAGCCGACGATCAAGCCGTCGGCCACCGGCGCGAGCAGCTTCACGTGCTCGGGCCGGCTGATTCCGAAGCCAATGCAGATCGGCAAGTCGCTTTGGGTGCGCAACCAGCCGACATTTTCGACAAGTTCTTGCGGCAGGGCGGTTCGCTCGCCGGTGATGCCGGCCACCGACACGTAGTAGAGAAAGCCGCTCGATGTCTCGGCAATCCGCACGGCCCGCTCGCGCGGCGTCGTGGGCGTTACGAGCTGGATCAAACTTACGTCGCGCGCTTTGCAAATATTCGCGAGCGCCGCGGATTCTTCAACGGGCAGATCAGGTACGATGAGGCCGGCAATCCCGCACTCGCGCACTTCGTCGACGTACCTTTCTGCGCCATGGCGGTAAACAATCGCATAGCTCACCATGGTGACCAGCGGCGCATTGAGCTTCGGCGCCAACTCGCCAAGGGTTTTGAGGATATCAGCCAGCTTGATCTTGTGCTGCAGCGCGCGCGTGTACGACGCCTGAATTACGGGCCCATCGGCAATCGGATCGCTGTAAGGAATTCCCACCTCGCACAAATGGCACCCGCGCGCGATGAGCTCCTTGAGCACGGCCGCCGTGAAATCCAAATCCGGATCGCCTGCCGTCACAAACGGCATCAGCGCCTTGCGATTCTCGCGTCGGAGTTCTGCAAAGAGATCGTCGATTGTAGCCATTTGGCGAATTCTGGCGCGGCGCTGGGAATTTGACAGCCGATTCATCGCTCATTCTAACCTCGCGGCAACGACGGCGTTAGACGAAACTCCTTGGCGGGCGGACTGTCTGGAACGATCCGCGCCGCGGATGGTATAATTCAACGCAAGCTCACGGTGGCGAAACGCCCTTATGGCCAGCATCTCATCATCGACCGATTCAGCCGCGCCTAGCCATGTTCCCGTGGTCGGCGAGCCTGCGTGGGATTTGGCGCTTCTGTATCCAATGCAGGGTGCTTGGAGCGACGTTGAATACTTAGCCCTCACCGCGGCCACGAATCGATTGGTCGAACTTTCTGATGGCAATATCGAGGTTCTGCCAATGCCGACGTCGTCGCATCAGCGGATCTTGCTTTTTTTGTTCACACGCTTACATGCTTTTGTCTCATCGAAAAAACTTGGGGAAGTGCTCTGCGCCGCATTGCGAGTACGGATTCGCCCAGGAAAGTTTCGTGAACCGGATTTAGTTTTCATGCGCGAGCAACATCGAAATCGGATTGGGGAGGAGTATTGGGACGGCGCCGATTTGGTGATGGAAGTCGTGAGCAAGGATGCCGAGAGCCGGAAACGGGACTTGCTCCAAAAACCGCTGGATTATGCCGAAGGTAGAATCCCCGAATATTGGATTGTCGATCCGCACGAAGGACGAATCACGGTGCTTTCGTTGCAGGACGAAACGTACGAGCAACACGGGGCATTTACGCGAGGGGAGTTGGCCACGTCGAAGCTGCTGGAGGGATTCTCGGTGAACGTGGCCGAGGTTTTCGACGCGGCAAAGCCTTGAAGGCTTTCTTCGCGGCCGTCGCCCAATGGCATAAGCGCCCTGCGCTTCTCGCGGCGAAGCTTCGTGAATAGTTCGTCGATCGCGGACATTCGCCGGTGTTTTAATCGCGCCGCTTTGAAAAAAGAATTTTAATGGCTGCCGCTACAAGTAGCGCGATCACGACGATGCAAAGCAGTGCGATCGCAATCAAGATCAAAAGTTCATTAGGACCAATGCCAAACATGAGAATTAGCCTGCGGCCTTGAGATTATGATTTGCTCAATCCGTTGACGTGCCTTTGAGTCTTGCGATTTCGGCTGCATCCTTGTCGCCGCGGCCGGAGAGGCAGACGACGATGGCGTGGTCCTTCGGTTTGCCGCGTGCAAGCTCCATGGCTTTGGCAACAGCGTGGGAACTTTCTAGAGCGGCCAAAATACCTTCACTGCGGGCCAGCGCATCGAACGCGGCGAGGGCGTCTTTGTCGAGGCAGTTGGTATAGGTGACGCGGCCGGTGTCTTTCCAGTAGCTGTGCTCCGGGCCGACGCCGGGGTAGTCAAGGCCGGCCGACATCGAGTGCACGTCGCAGGTCTGGCCGTCTTCGTCTTGCATCACGTAGCTGTAGCTGCCGTGCAGGACGCCGGGCTGGCCGTGGCTGAGCGGAGCCGCGTGATCGCCCGGCTTCGGGCTGCGGCCGCCGGCTTCGACGCCGACGAGTGAGACGCTCTTGTGCTCAATAAACGGATAGAACATGCCAGCCGCGTTACTGCCCCCGCCAACGCAGGCGACAACCATATCGGGCAGGCGGCCGAGTTGTGCGCGGGATTGTTCGATTGTCTCGCGGCCAATGACGGACTGAAAATCGCGCACGATGCGCGGAAATGGGTGCGGTCCGACGACCGAGCCCAGGATGTAATGCGTTGTTTCAACGCTGGCCATCCAGTCGCGCATGGCTTCGTTGATGGCGTCGCGCAAAGTGCGCGAGCCGCTGGAGACCGGCCGAACTTCGGCGCCTAAGAGCTTCATGCTGAACACGTTAGGTGCTTGCCGGCGGATGTCCTCTTCGCCCATGTACACGACGCACTCGAGGCCGAAGTGAGCGCACGCCGTTGCGGTCGCCACGCCGTGCTGGCCGGCTCCCGTCTCGGCGATCACGCGGCGCTTGCCCATTCGAAGCGTGAGCAGCCCTTGTCCGATCGTGTTGTTGATCTTGTGGGCGCCGGTGTGATTGAGGTCCTCGCGCTTGAGCCAGATCTGCGCGCCGCCGCATAGTTCGCTGAGCCGGCGGGCATGATACAGCGGCGAAGGCCGGCCTACGTAGTGGGTAAGCAGCGACGCGAGCTCTGTTTGAAACGCCGCATCGGTGCAGGCTTTATCGTACTCGGCGGCGAGCTCGTCCAGCGCGCGAATCAGCGTCTCAGGCACGTAGCGACCACCGAACGGGCCGAACCGGCCGGCAGCGTCCGGTACCTGAGTTGTTACATCCAAAGAACTCTTCGTCATCGACCATTCTCCTCGATTGATTCTCGGCAGCGCTAGCCGTTCAATCAAGTCGGAATAATTTACCACGGAGGCACGCAGAGCACGGAGAAGAGTTGTGATAGGATGTATTCTCTGTGCCCTCCGTGTGTCTGTGGTAAATAAAGATGCCCGAACTGCCTGAAGTTGAAACGATGCGGCGCGGCATTTTGGGCGTCGTCGGTTCGCGGATCGAGGATGTCGAGCGCGTAATTTGCCGGCGCAGGCCGATCGCGATCGCACCGCGGATCGATCGGTTCCGCCAGCGGGCTGCTGGCCGTGTGATTCGCGATGTGGGCCGCGTCGGCAAACGCGTGATCGTCGCGCTCGACACCGGCGATGCCATCGTAATGGAGCCGCGCATGACGGGCCTGGTGCTCGTGGCCGAGCCGCCGACGCGCGAACACCTGCGGTTTCGCTGCACGCTATCCGGCAACGGCATTGGCGAGCTGTTGTATTGGGACCGCCGCGGCCTGGGAAGCGTTCGCTTGCTAGCGCCAAAAGAATTCGAGAATGCGTTTGGCCTCGACAAGGTCGGCCCCGACGCGTTAGCGATGACGGCCGAATCGTTTCGGGAGCGACTTGGCCGCAGCACGAGGGCCGTTAAAGTAGCTCTTTTGGATCAGCGAGCCGTTGCCGGCATTGGCAACATGTACGCGTCCGAGATACTGCACGTCGCCGGCGTGCATCCAGCACGGCAATGTACCAGAGTCACGCGCCGCGAATGGCAGGCAATTGCCGACGCCACGCGAGCAATCTTGACGGCGGCAATCCGATACGAAGGCTCGACGCTGCGAAACGGCACGTACCGCAACGCGCTCAACGAGGAAGGCGGCTACCAGAACCATCACCGCGTCTACGATCGCGCCGGCAAGCCCTGCCCGCGCTGTGGTGGCGGCAGCGCAATTAGTCGAATTGTCCAGGCTCAGCGATCGACGTTCTTCTGCCCAGACTGTCAGCGACGGTAAATGTAGCCGTCACACGTGTGGCATAGCCTCGTATCGGCCAGCCTAGGCGGAATCGAACGTCCGCGGACGGCACACGGAGTGTGCCTGCTACTTTTGCGCGAAACTTTGCATTTCGCGGGCGGTTTCGTTCTAATGGTGGGCGCTCGGCCGCCCGCTCATCCATTCCCGATGACATGAAAGGAACCCGTCATGGAACCTCGCGTCAACAAGCAAACTGCACCGGCAACGCAAGTCAATCCTTCCGTATGCGAATGCTGCCAGGGAACGCAACATAAAGAGCGGCGCATGCCACGGCGCGAGTTTCTCACCACGGCAGGCGGCGTGGTCATCGGAGCAAGTGCGCTGGGCAGCGTCCTGCCGGCTGGCCGCGTGTGGGCCGAAGCAAACGAGATAACGGCCGTTCTTGTTCCTGCCGAGAAAGCCTCGACGCCCGAATCGATGGTCAAGGTGCTTTACGAAACGCTCTCGCCCAAGCAGCGCGAGTCGGTCTGCTTCGCGTGGGATCACATGGATGACGAGCGCGGCCTGTTGCGGACTCGGGTCGCCAATAATTGGGATATTACGGAGCACTACATCAACGACACGGATTTTTACACGAAGGACCAGCAGGCGATCATTCGCAAAATTTTTGAAGGGATCATCAGCCCCGAATGGCACGAGCGGATCGACAAGCAGCTTGAAGATGATGCGGGCGGCTACGGCGAGCAGAACAGCATCGCGATCTTCGGCGAGCCGGGGAGCGAGAAGTTCGAGTTCGTGATGACCGGCCGCCACATGACGATCCGCTGCGACGGCAACTCAGCCGAGCATGTGGCCTTCGGCGGACCGATCTTTTACGGCCACGCGGCCGAGGGATTCGACGAGGCTGCCCATCACCCGGGCAATGTGTTCTGGCCGCAGGCCGTGGCCGCCAACAAGCTGTACGAGATGCTGGACGGTAAGCAGCAGAAACAGGCGCTATTGCGCGAAGGTTTGCCGGCCGAATCCGAGGTGGCGTTTGAGGGCAAGGACGGCAAGTTCCATGGCCTGCCCGTCGCGGAGCTGTCGAGCGACCAGAAAGAGCACCTGCAGCAGGTGATGGCGATGCTCATCGAGCCGTACCGGCAGAGCGACCGCGACGAGGTCACGGCCTGCATCAAAACGCAGGGCGGCCTCGACGCCTTCCACTTGGCCTACTACGCCCAGAACGACATCGGCAAAGACGGCGTGTGGGACATCTGGCGCCTGGAAGGCCCATCCTTTGTATGGCACTACCGCGGCGCTCCGCACGTGCACGTGTGGGTCAACGTGGCGGATAGTCCGAGCGTGAAGCTGAACGCGTAGAGGCTCGTTCGCAAGTCGAGCCGCACTACCCGCGCCGGGACTGGCGGGCGACTTTAACGAAGTCGGCAACGTAGTTTAATGCCTGATGTAGTTCGCCACTGTAACGGCGGCAGGTCTTTCGCGGAAATACTCACGCTATAATGGCGCCTTCGTGCCATCTCTAACATGAAGGCGCGCCATGAGTGACGTCACGCGCATTCTGGCGGCGATCGAGCGCGGCGACCGGCAGTTGGCCGACGAACTGTTGCCGCTTGTTTACGACGAGCTGCGAACGCTCGCGGCGCAGCGGCTGACGCGCGAAAAGCCTGGGCAGACACTGACTGCCACGGCGCTCGTGCACGAAGCGTACCTTCGACTCGTCGGTCCTGCCAACGCGCAAGGCTGGGCCAGCCGCGGTCACTTCTTTGCCGCTGCGGCCGAAGCCATGCGCCGTATTCTCATCAACCGGGCCCGGGACAAGAATCGGCAAAAACGCGGCGGCAGTTTTCGGCGAATTGATCTCGACCAGATCGAATCGGCACTTGAAACGGATGACGAAGAGTTGTTAGCGCTCGACGAGGCGCTGGAAGAGCTCGCAGCCGAAGACAACGTCGCGGCGGAGCTGGTGAAGCTGCGATTCTTTGCGGGCCTGAGTCTGCGCGAATCCGCTGAGGCGATGGGGCTTTCGCAGCGTACGGCTGAACGTCAATGGGCCTACGCCCGGGCATGGCTCTACGCCCGCCTGCGGCGCGACGACTCGCCCGCCGGCGACTGACTTTTCGGTAATACATTTCTAGAAAT
>DASXWB010001004.1:0-5196 GCA_036503915.1 Lacipirellulaceae bacterium
CGTCGGTAATCGCCGTCCCGTACAGGTTGAGATACTGCAGATTCGCCAAGCCGGCGACGTGTGCGAGGCCGGCGTCGGTGACGGACGAGCGTTCCAGGTGCAGCGTGGCCAGATTCTTGAGGCCCGCAAGCGGCGCGAGCCCGGCGTCGCTGGGCTTGGAATCGGCGAGGTTCAGTGCGTATACCTGTTCGGCCACTCCGGACAACAGCGCGATCTCGGCATCGCTGGCGGGCTCGCTTCGATGCGCGAACGAAACGGTAAGCAGCGAGCTCTCTGCGAATAGCGGCATCACCTGCGCGCCGGCTGCCGTGAGCTTGTCGATGGCTTCCTTCGGCGCGGCCGACACTTCGGGCAGCGGGACTTCGGCCGGTTTTTCTTCCGCGGCTTCTTCCGCACCTTCCGTGGCTTCCGCTGGTTTATCTTCGCTCGCCGGTGCGGCGGCTGCTTCCGGCAACGCGGCCCCTTGTTTGATCCAAGCCGCGATGAGATCGATCTTTTCTTTGGGTAGCGGGTCCGCCATTCGGGGCATCCGCTTCTTGTCGTCCGCCGGCAAAGTCAGCCGCTGGTACAGCTCGCTCTTCTCCGGCTCCCCGGCCACGAGCAGCTCCTTGTCGGCGTCCCATTTCTCTTTCAAGCTGGCCGCGGTGTGCAGGCGCATCTTCCCGGAGGCCTGCTTCTCGCCGTGGCACTTGATACAGTGCTCGACAAAGATCGGCTGAATCTGTGTCTGGAAATCGACTTTATCTTGGGCCATGGCAACATTGGCTGCGATGGCGCTTAGCAACCCGACGGCAACAATGACTCGCATGATCATGACGGTTCGCCTCAAGGATCTACAAACTCAAACGCGCGAACGGAAGGAATCCACCACGGCGACGCTTGCTCCCCCTCGCGCCGCTATGGTTGCCATTATAGTTGGTTTGCCTCAGGTTTTGCAGCCACCGCAATATGCAGGGCTACTCGGCCCCCAGGCGGAAGAGGATGGTAGCGGCCAACAGCACACCGATGGCGAAAAGCGTCCGCCACAGCGGCCCCGGGGCCAGCAAGATCAGCACGCCGACCTGTCCGGCCAGCACGCCCGCGATCGGCGCGACCCAGCGAGCCCGCCCCCGCGCGCCTGAGAGAAACATCTGCGCCACGCCAATCAGTCCACCGAAAAGGCCGGCACTCCCGGATACCGCGATCAACCGTCGCGGCCAAGAGATCGACAGCCACTCATACTGGGCTCGCAAACGTTCAAAGTCGCTGCACGCCAGCGCAGCGGCCAGCGCCGTGACCAAAAGCGCCAAGGACGCGAGTGGAAAACTGCCGCGAGCCCGCGGCAAACTCGGAGGAATTTCAGGATGCTTCATGGCCTTCAACGACGGCAGGCGCGCTTCGAGTCGCGGGCGGAAACACATCTGCACTAGTCGCCGACGCGATCATCCCGCCATGTTTCATTTCACTTACGGCATTTCGCGCGCGTCCACAAGATTACCATCTGCCCGATTGGCTAATCGCCCTAGGAGTCCGGCGGTGGCATCGTCGGCAATGAATCGCACCGAGCCGTCGCCGAAGGCAAAATTGACGCCGCCCAGGTGGCTGCTGGCGAAACCGCCGACCGTCAAAGGCGCCTTTCCATTGCCGCCCATCTTGCTGTGCTTGAGCATTCCGTCCTTGTCCGCCACCAACTCAGGAACAGGCTGCGGCTCACGATCGCTTGCATCACCGGCGGACGCATCCGCTATTTGTTCATCGGCCGCTTGCGCTTCCGCGGTTTCTCCACTGGAATCTTCCGACGATTCGGTGCCCAGTGCTTCAGGATCGACCTCAACAAACTTGCCGGCGGCCGGATCGATCTGCTTTGTGTCCCAGTCCCATTCGCTTTCATCGTTGACATAGGAGTACACCCACGGCGGCCCGGAGGCCAATGCCATAGCGCGGCCTGCGAGCGTGCCCGACCCATTGAGCTGGGTGCCGGTATTGCGCAGCGTCGAGGATGTGCCGGAGATCCATCCCAGATCATAATCGTCTACCATCCGTTCTCCGAGAAACAGCGTATAGGCTGCGCCGTCCTTCAAATCGTCGCGCGTGATGCGGCTGTTCAGAAAAAAGACGCCGCGGTTTTCCGCGTCGATCGGCGCCTCGACGTCGTGATGGCAGCCGGCGTAGTTCGAATACGGCCAAAAGCCGGCGGGATTCGACGGACAAATCAGCATCATGATAGAGGTCTGCCGAGCCCGGTCGTTCTTTTGATGATACGCGCTGAGCGACAAATCCATCGAATTGTAAACGGCCGGCTCTTCCAGGTACGGCAAAATGTGCGCGATCCAGCAGATGTGATGCCCGCTGGGCAGGCTGCGGACCGGACCCTTCTCATTCACGGTGCCGGCCGGGTAACGCTCGTGCGCCATTTCATAATCGTGCACCCCAACGATCAGCTGGCGCATGTTGTTGGTGCAGCTCGCTCGCCGGGCCGCCTCGCGGCTGCCCTGAATCGCCGGCAGAATCAGCGAGATCAAGATGCCGATGATGGCAATGACTACAAGCAATTCAACGAGCGTAAAACCACGATTGGCGAAGCGATTCATGACTGGTCCTCTGTGACCGGATTGATGGTTTCAATTCGCCGAGTAATCTGGGCGCGGCGAACCCCGCCAGCAGGGAACTCGGCGATTGCTTCATACAGCAGTGTTCCGGCAGCGCCGCCAGCCGTCACGAGGATTCGCACCTCGGCCGCATGTGACCTATCAAGCATCTCGGCCGGGACGCGCCAAACTTCTGTTTCATATTGTGCGTCGGCAAGGCGACGTGCAACAGCACGCCGCACGCCTGCTTCGGCCAGCCGCACTGCCTGCACGCGATACTGCTGGTTGCGAATCCGCTGTTGATGCCGGACCGCCGCTTGCGCCCATACGCCAAACAGCGTGAGGCTGATCGCAAACAGCGCGACAACTGCGATCAACACAATTCCGCGACGCGACGCCACGGGTTTGCCAGTCTTCGCTTGGCGTGGAGAATTGGACGACATGGGATTCTTTTTTGGAACACTAATTCACACTAATCCGAGATTAGCGCGGATTAGGTGATAATTAGCGTTTCCACACCTAAGGCACGATTCTTTAACAGGAGGAAACGGAGGAAGCAGAGTTAGTCGAATTCATTCTCTCTCTGCTTCCTGTGCTACCTCCTGTTCAACTACTTCTGTCTCCTGTTCAGACTCGTTTCCGTTGGACTGTGGCATGGGCGCCACAACGTCCGGCAAATCGGCGCCCAGCGCGGCATACACAAGCAGCGGCGCCGGCTGCGATTCACGCTCCTTGTCCCTTCTAGCAAAATTCATGGCAACCATTATTAGCGGGCGTCGGCCCGGCGCTCCTTGCTCAAGAGTCCACGACTCTGCGGCGCCGATAGCGAAGAATTCCCTCTCCGGGAATGGGTCCGCTGCCCCGCCAACGCGACTGCAGCCGCCAACGACTAGTTCATAGGTTATTTCGTGGCCGCCGGCCAACTTTATCGCCAGGGTTTTCGACTGCGGCTGCGAAGCGTCGGCCGCTTGTCGAAGATCCGAACGAAGGGCTGCTCCAAGTTCACTCAATCGCTCACCGCGAACTGCGTACGCCCTCACGTTCCGATCCGATCGCTGCAACGCGACTGCGAAAGAAATCACCACGCCCATCACAAGACTCGACAGCACGACCACGACCAACACCTCGATCAGCGTCATGGCGTGTCGAATTCGCCCGCGTTGTGACTGTAATCTTGTTGTAATCATTACTGCTACCAACCAACGTCAAGCTGCTATGACGCGTCGCGAAATGCCCAAGTCGTCAGTCGGACCGGGGCGGCAGGCTGGCCGCGTGGCCCCTTCCATCGCAGCTCCACTGTGACCCGCTTGGCGACAACAGGCTCGGTTTCCTCGCTAATCGACACACTGAGTTTGGCGCCCGGCAAGTGCCGCACCATCGTTTCGGGAATCGCGATCTCATCCGCCGCGCCGGCCGTAAGCTTCTTCCACGGCATGTTTTCCAATTGCTCGGCCAGCGCTTGGACGGTTTGCAGCACCGCGGCGCGTCGCTCGTCGGCGCGCTGTCGATCGCCCATGACCCGCAGCATTTGGACCGAAACGGTCATCAGCACGCCTAACAGCCCAGCGGCCAGCGTGATCTCCAGCAACGACATCCCGCGCCGTCGCTCGACTACGGGAGCGGCGTGCCTGGGGCAACGCCCCAGCGAATCGCGGCAAAACTGGGGCGTTGCCCCAGCCACCCGACGGCGCGAAACATTGATGCGGTGCACACGCATAGCGCTACCTTACATCGTCAACCCATCAATCAACTTTACCAGCGGTATGAACAGGGAAACAACAAAGAATGCCACAAACATTCCGAACGCGAGAATGGCAATCGGAAAAAGGACCTGCACGGCCGCCATCAGCCGATATACGGCCCGCTTCTCGCGCCGCATGGAAATTTGGCGCAGGGCCCATGGCAGATTGCCGGCCCGCTCAGCGGCTTTCAACAGCGCCCGTTCTGTATTGGTAATGATGCGTGCGTTCAAGAGCGCATCGCGCCAATCGGCGCCCGCACGCACCGACGCCACGACCGGCCGCAATCGGTTGCGGACCGGGTCCGAGGGAAAGACGCCGGTCACGCGCCGCAGCACGTCGGCCACCGATTCGCGCGCTTCGATGGCCACGCTCAAGATGCGCAGCACGTGGGCCGAACGGCGCCGGAAAAACAACATGTCTGTCCAGGGCCGCAGCAGCGGGATATCGCACAAATAGCAGATGCCGACCAACAACGAGCCTAAAAGGAATATGGCCGATGCCATGATGACGGGCGCCGCGGCGTATTGCGTAAAGTATTGGGAGACCATGATTGCCAACAGCGTCATCCGCGGAAGCTCAATGTCGAACTCATAGAAGATGTTTTGAAACTCCGGCACGATTTTTACCATGATGAACGTGAGCACCGCGGCCATGATCATCAAGACAAACGCCAGGTAGGCGATCCTGTCGATGCACGCGCGCCAGGCGCCGGCCATTTCGCCTTCGTCGCTTCGACTGAGCTCGCGCAAGGCGGCGGCCTGTGCGTCGGCCGTTAGGCCCGCCGCCACGTAAGCCAGCGCTTCGGGCGGCAGCGCACGCGGATGTTTCGCTACGGCTTCGACGAGCGACGCCCCGCGTCCCAACTCGGTGAGCAGTCGATCGGCCGC
>DASXWB010001005.1:0-4108 GCA_036503915.1 Lacipirellulaceae bacterium
GGTCCGGGGCATTCGCCCCCGCAATTGGAACCAGATCATTCAATCCGCCAAGCAGGCCTTGCTACAACTCACCAGTGAAGATGTTGAAAACTCATTCTTGCACTGTGGATACGAGACTACGTAAAAAAGAAACTTGCTCTAAGACAACGACTTCGCCAATCGCGCGGCGGTGCCAATTGCCGCCACCATTCCATCGCAGCGAGCCGTGCCCTGCCAGGCACGGTCGAACGCAGTGCCGTGCGCGACGCTTGTGCGCACGATGGGCAGCCCGAGCGTGATGTTCACCGCCGAATGCATTCCCAACAGCTTCAGTGCGATGTGCCCCTGGTCATGATACATGGCAACGACAGCGTCAAACTCACCGTCGCGGGCGCGCATCATGAGCGTATCGGCCGGAAAGGGACCAGAAACATCGATGCCCGCGCGAAGTGCAGCCTCAACTGCCGGCCGAATGATCGTTTGCTCCTCATCACCAAACAGGCCGTCCTCGCCGGCATGTGGATTCAGCGCGCAGACGCCGATGCGCGGTTCAGCGATGCCTAGTCGGCGCATCGCGCCATCGGCGAGACGGCATTTCGACTCGATCGCTTCGGGCGTCAAATCGGCAAACACGCTCCGCAGCGCCTGGTGGAGCGTAACGTGCACGACGCCGAGAGAGGATGCAGGATGCGGGATGCTGGGGGCAGGGTGTAAATCTGTCTTGGGACTCACTGCCGCGTCGCTGCTACGTACTGCTTCGCCTGCTGTCTCAGCATTTCGTACTGAGTACCGAGTACGTAGTACATCCACGTCCGCACTCCCCGATCCGGTGTCCCCACTCCTCACTCGGCGCTTCGCACCCCCCACTCCCCGGTACCCACTCTCCACACTCTGCTCCTCACTCCTTGCTCCCCGCTCCCCGCTCTCTGCTTCCCGCTCTCTGCTTAGATACAGCATCATCGCGAAGTTGCGGGCCCCACAGATTTCGGCCAACAGCTCCGTATGGCCGGGATAGCGATGCCCGGCCGCGTGCAGCGCCGCCTTACTTAACGGCGCGGTCACAATGCCATCCACTTGCTTGGCAACCGCCATCTCGGCGGCAAGGCGAACCGCCTGGTACGCCGCCTCGCCGGCTCTTGCATCGACATGTCCGGGCGGTACGTCAAGCACGTCGTCGCTGCACACCTTGATGCAGGGGAGCGTATCGGCACTCGAACTGGCTTGTCGCAAGGATCCCGGCGACTCGATTTCGACCACCGTTAGATCGCAACCCAGCATCCGTGCGGCGCGTCGGAGGATCTCAGGATGGCCCACTACAAACAGCTGCGCTTGCTCGTGAATTCGGTCGTCGCGCCAAGCGCCGACAATCACCTCGGGGCCAATCCCCGCCGGGTCGCCCATCGTGATCGCTAAAACTGGTTTCGTCGACACTGACATTTTGAGGGCAGGGCAGGGGGTGCGGCGACGTGAGAACGCGGGTACGCTGGATTCATTCTAGACTCGGCAAATCAAGTCGTCCTTACCCCTCGATGACTCGCATCCTCGCCACGCTCGCCACCCTTTCCGTCGTCCTACTGCTTGCGAACGCGGTCATCGGGTTCTCGATGGGCGACCTTCACGTCAGGCCACGTCCTGATTCGACGCAAACGTGGTGGACGTGGCACTTCCTGCTGGGGGTGGCGGCGGCGCTTGTAGTCGTGCTGGTGGAAAGCATCATCGTCACCTATTTCATTGGCACCAGCCGCTGGTGCAAGGAGGTGACGGAAGCCTATCGGCTCGATCCAGACGCGGTTCGGGCCAGCAACCGCTTGAAGCGGAGAACGTTTCCTTGGGCGCTGGCGGGCATGCTGATCGTGGTCGGCATCAGCGCGCTGGGTGCCGCCGGCGACCCGGCGACCCGCATCGAGGGCACGCAAACCTGGGCCACTTGGCATCTGTTTAGCGCGTTCGTAGGCATCCCGCTGATTGCCTGGACCTACGTTGTTGCGTGGAATAACGTCTCGGCAAACCACGCAATTATCGAGCGGCTTGTGGCGGAGGTGGCACGCATCCGCCGCGAGCGCGGATTGGATGCCCAAGATCCCAAGCAGCAAATGGCTAGGAGCAGCTGACAAAAAAACCGCCAAGGACGCTAAATGCGCCAAGAAATCCTAATTCTCCATTGTCTTTACGTGGCATTCTTGGCGTCCTTCGCGGTTTAATTCATCCTGTTAGACACTGTGCATCGTTCTCGTAACTGCATGCCGCACGTTGTTGGAAGGCTGTACCGGTTAGAGCAAGTCTTCAAGTTTTTGCTGTATTGCGACTTTTCCTGATTGGCCCAATTGCGGAACGATTGGACAAGGCGCCCTCTGGTGCATCCGATGCTGTGGTTAGAGGCACCGTACAGCGCCGATGATCGCTCAATCGTTCAATTCTATGTTTTTATCCATGAGGAGGCACCGGTCCATACGTGCCGGCCTGCTCGGCATCTTGGTTTTGTTTGCGTCCCAATGTGCGGCGGTTGCCACCGAGTCGAAAGTCATTCAAGAGCGGCATCCCAACGGCGGCCTGCGAAGCGAATACGAAGTAACTGTTGACGCCAAAGGGAATGTGGTCAACGACGGTGCCTGGCTAAAGTGGAATCTGGCCGGCAAGCTTATCGCCGACGGCCATTATGAGAACGGCAAGCGAAGCGGTGACTGGGTGCACTGGTTCAATAGAAATGAAGCCGACACTCTTTTTACAGCGCCGTTCGACCAGTTTGAGTCACCGTTCATCTCCGGCGCCACTTTCGTCGAGGGCGAGATGGACGGCGAGTGGACGATCGCCGACGCGCATGGCCGAACCTGCAGCCGCGTCACGCTCAAAAACGGCGAGCGCAACGGCCCCGCAACACTTTGGCTGCCGGATGGTCGCGTATTCCGCACGGCGCACTTCTCAAACGCTCTTCCGTCGGGTGAGCTGCGCGGTCTCGGCCCCGATGGCAACCTGACGACAATTGCCACATACGCCGAAGGGCGGCAGGTCGTGAATAACGTGACCTATTTCCCCGGAAGTGTAGATAAACGAATCGAGTCCACGTGCCAGACGGCCGTCGTCACGCTGCGCGCGCCCGATGACTACATGCGGCTGCGTTTTGCCCAATACGCGGTGAGCAGTAGATTCGCGCGTCACGGAACGTGGCGGTCGTGGTACTCCAACGGGCAGCTCCAGTGCGTGGGTAACTACGAGAACGACCGCGAGGCCGGCATGTTTACCTGGTGGCATGCGAATGGAGCGCCAGCGGTAACGGGACATGTTGTCGATGGACTGCCCAATGGCGTCTGGATCTGGTGGTACGCCAATGGACAGAGGGCGGCTAAGACCCAATTCAGCCGAACGATGGTCGCTCCCGAACGGTCGCCGACCGAACAATTCGGAGAATCCCCGATTTCTGCGTCCTTTACGTCAAAGAGGCGGGCTGCCGTGACAAGAAAAATTCGGCAATTATACTAAACAGTTTGCTATGGCCGAGAACTCTTCAACTGCGGATATACGGGGTATCGGGCCGATGGGTAAAGTGATGTCGATTGCCGGCATGGTCATCGGCGGCGTGCTGGCAATTGCGTTTGCCCTCGACCTGGTTGCGAAGGCTCCCTTTGGTGGCAAAAGCCCCCTCATGGACATCGGGTTTTTAGTCTGCAGCGGAATCCTCGTGTATCTGAGCTGGGGCGTGTTCCGCGAATCGCCGTAACGCCGTTCAAATGCAGTCAAAGCAAACGACAACTACGCCGCTTTGCGCAGGATTGAGTATTGCGGCGTCGAAGTCGGAACGGCCGACAATCGCGCGGCCGCCTGAGCCAGCGTCTCAACACATACCATTCCGCGGTTGCGCAGCTCGGCGACACGAAGCAAAAGCCACTCGAAAATCGCCAACCCGCGGCGCGCTTCCTGGTCCATCGCGGGCGCATCGACAACCAGTTGAAATACAGCGCCAGATTGCGCTGCCGAACGAATCTGCCGGAACAGGAATCTTTTGCCGCTGAACCACCAGCGGGTCGGCAGTGGCATTGCAGCGGAAACAGGAATTTCCCAAACGCCGTAATGCAGGGCCCGCGGGATTGCCTGACCGCGATTCGCTTGCGGCGAATCGACGCCGGCAAGCGCG
>DASXWB010001006.1:0-4395 GCA_036503915.1 Lacipirellulaceae bacterium
GAAAGGGACTTGCGCGGCGCCGCGCTGGCGCAGTTCGGCGTCGAGCGCATCGCGCATCTCGCGAACCACGGCCGCATATTGCGGATCGAAGAACAGGTTCTGCGTTTCTTTTGGGTCCGATTGCAGGTCGTACAGCTCGTCGATGTCCCAGACGCCGTGGTGCTGGATGAACTTGAACCGTTCGCCGCGCAGCGCGAATATCGTCGGCGTCTGGGGAAACGCCCATTCCCAGTGGTACTCGTAAAGCAAGTGCTTGCGCCACTGGTCGGCTGGCAACGCGCCGCTGGCCAGAGCTGCGAAACTTCGCCCGTCCATATTGTCAGGCGCCGCCCGACCCGCCAGCTCCAGGACCGTGGGCGCGATGTCGATATTCGCGACGACCGACTCGATCGTCGTTCCTGCCTGGAAAACGCCCGGCCCGCGCACCACCAGCGGCACGCGGATCGACTCTTCGTAGGCGCAGCGCTTGTCGATCAGCCCGTGCTCGCCAAACAAGAAGCCATTGTCGCCCATGAAGATCACCACCGTGTCGTCGGCTAGCCCGCGCTCATTCAAAAACTCCATCACGCGGCCGACGCTGTCGTCCACGGCGGCCAGCGTTCGGCAGTATCCCCGGTAGTACTCTTTCACGTCGAGCGTTGAATGGTAGGGAAAGTCCACGCCGTGCCAGCTGTTGCGCTGGTTTTTGACCCACATCGGCTTGCCGCGGTAGTTCTCCGGCGTGTTGGCCTGCGTCGGCGGTGCGTCGATCTTGACATCGGAGTACAGCGCGCGGTGCCGCTCGGCCGGGTGAAACTCGGAATGCACGGCTTTGTGCGACAAGTATAAAAAGAACGGCTTCTCGGCCGTCTGTTCGCCCAGCCAATCCAGCGCGTAGTCCGTCAGCTCATCGGTGATGTAACCGCGCTGCGGAACATGCCGGCCGTTGACATTCAGCCGCCAGCGCGGGCCAGGCGCGTAGTAGTGGCCCTGCCCGGCAAAACTCACCCAATGGTCAAAGCCCGGCTGCGGATCGTCCGACTCGTGGCCCATGTGCCATTTGCCGATAAATGCCGTCGCATAGCCGGCTTGCTGTAAGTATTGCGGAAAGAACTTCGTGCCTTCGGGCACTGGGTTGCTGTTATCCACTACGCCGTGCTTGTGCATGTATTGACCGGTGAGAATCGATGCCCGGCTAGGCGAGCACAGCGACGTCGTAACAAACGCATTGCGGAAATGCACGCCTTCGCTCGCCAGCCGATCAATGTGCGGCGTCTTTACGAACGGATGCCCGGCAAAACTCATCACGTCGTGCCGCATGTCATCGACCAGAATGAATATCACATTCCGCGGGCGGGCCTTTTCGCTTGACGGCAATTCAAAGTCGGCCTCCGCGGCGGGCAGCCTGGCGGCATACGTTGTTAAGCTCAGCGACGCAGCGATCAGGGCAAATAACAGCCGCCCGCCGCTTTTCGTGCGAATAGCAGTAACGTTCATCGTTGCGTAACTCATGATGAAACCGGTGAAATGCTCACGCAGCGGCAGCGGCGCAGAGAAATCAATGAAAAAAACCGCGTATTGACTTGAAACGTCTCAATCCGCAGACACGGATATGAATCGTTGTCAGCAGTACAAAACGATTCATGCCGTCTTATTGTATCCATCAAACCTCTGCGTCTCTGCGCCTCTGCGTGAGACGTTTTGTGTTGACGGTTATTCGGACAAATAAAGTCCCCACGGCGGCGCGATTCGCTCAAGCCGTCGGCGAATCTCGCGGCGCATTTCCCAGCGAAGCATCAGGCGACGATACCAATTGGCCGATGCCAGACGCTCGGCATAGTCTGCCTCGACTTCGGCGTGAATCTGTGGCGCCATGGCCTCGTCGGAGCGCTGCCGGCCATCCTCGACAATGTGTTGATCTCTGCAACGTGCCATGGTCGAACCTCAAGCGTCAGAATTTGAATGCAGCGCGATGCGGTTGCCTTCGCTGTCGAGCACCACGGCGCGGAAGCCATGCGGGCCGATGCATTGAACCGGTTCGATGACCGTGCCGCCGTGCGGAACAACTTTCTGGACGGCATCGCGAATGCGGCCGTCGACGTTCATATAGACCAGGATGCCACCGGCGGCGATCTCGGCCTTTTCCGGCACCAAACAGCCCCCGTTGCCGTCTTTGTGCTCAATCACGCCAATTGACGAGCCGCCGAAGTTTTCCTTCTTGACGCCAACGCCCAAAACTGCCTGATAAAATCGGACGGCGCGATCGAGGTCGGCGACTGGGATATCGAACCAGACTGCGCGGTTATGGGTGCTGTTGTAGTCGCTCACATGGATTCCTTTGTGCACATTGCAGCGAAAGAAGCGGTTTAAGCGCGCGTTTTCGTTTCTTGGCTTGAGTACGCGCGTTTCTTTTCGCGGCGGACCCGTATGGCGGATCGGTGCCCGCCGCCGCTAAGCCCCTCGCACCGTGATGATCGTTCCAACCGCACTTATCTTACGTCAGGTGGACTGGTGCCAGCAATCATCGAAAATTGGCCTGTTTCTCGAAGAAAACAGGGTCGACATGCGTCGCCGGCATAACCTAAACTTTCATAGCCGGCGCGAGCGGCGGGGACTTGGCGGGAACCAGACTCTGAAGCGCCGGTGTGAACAGCCTGTTGTGCGCGGGTTTCCGTTCGGCTGCGACCCGGCACACGGAAAATCCGTGTGCCGTGTGCCCGCACGGCCGAAGCCTGACCCCGCACGTGTGGCACGGTCAGCCAGACCGGCCCCAACACGGTTAAGGGCCACTGCAAAGAGAATTGCTTTCAACTGAGCTTCGACGCCTAGGAAGGGTTGTGCAATTCCGTTGCCTCCAATGCTTGCATTAAGAAGAGGAGACAAAGGACCATGCATGTGTTCGATCTTGCAATGGATTGTTTGATCAAGGCCGCGACTTCCGGCCGCTGGATGCGGCTTGCGATGCCGGCACTTCTCGTTTGCATTTGCTCGATTACGCTGGCCGACGGCCAGGAGGCCGCCGAGCCGGAAAAGCCGCGCGTGCGGCTCATTGGCGCGACGACGCTCGTCACTGAAGTCACCACCGGCCTGCCGCTGCCGGCGCGCGTCGATACTGGAGCGACCTCGTGCTCAATTCACTGCGAGTCGTTCGAGATTAAGGACGCCCATCCGGATCCGAAGGAGAACATCGGCAAGCCGGTGCGCTTCCTCCTCAAGAACAAGGAAGGCGAAGACCTGTGGGTGGAGTCGAAGATCGTCGACCACGTCACGGTGCGAACCGCCGAGCGCGACGATGCGCGATACAAAGTTCGCCTGCAGCTGCGCTGGGAAGACGTCGAGAAGAAAGTGGTCGCCACGCTCAACGACCGGCAGCGGATGAAGTATCCGATGCTGCTGGGCCGCAATTTCTTGCGCGACGATTTCCTCGTGAACGTCAGCATGGACGCCAACGACTAAGCGGCATCGACTGATCGCTACCGTGGCAGCCGGCGGCGGATTGCCTCGAGCAACTCGTCCTGCTCAATGATCTTGCCGCGATCCGGCACGTCAAGCACGCGGGCAACGGCGCGCAGCTCGTCGATGCTCATCCGCTCGAGCTGCGAGGCGCTCAGCGAATTCACATCCGGGTCCGGCTGCACCGCTTCGACTTCAGCCTGGCGCAGCGCCTCGGCGGCGTCTTCCATGGCCTCGTCATCGGGCCCACTGCCGATCGTGCTGTGCGTCAAGTCCGCGCCGGACGCTGGCAATGGACGTTCGTAGTGTGGTGACATTCAACTGGACTCCGAGTTCCTGTAACTGAACTAATTGAACCGCCAAGAACGCCAAGGTCGCCGAGAAGAAATATTCGCATTTCGGCTTCGTGAAGGAACTTGGCGTCCTTGGCGGTTCAAAATTATTTCTTTCTCTTACATGTCTATTCGGCCGGCGAAAGGTCGGCGTTAGATGGACCGTTGATTACTCTGCCAAGCTTGTCAAACCGCGAGCCGTGACACGGGCAGTCCCACGATTTTTCGGCGCCATTCCAGTGCACGATGCAACCCAGGTGCGGGCAAACGGCCGATAGCTCGTGCGCCTTGCCTTTTTCGTCGCGATAAACGGCCACCTTCGACAGCCCGCGCCGCAGCACGGCCCCGCAATCCGGCTCGATGTCGCGCAACGACTTGACTTCTCCGGGGGTCACCCAATCGAGGTACTGTCGCGCCACGTTGAGATTTTCCTGCGCGAACGCGCCGGCCGCGCGGATCGGCTTGCGCGAAGGGTCATACAGCGTGGCCCAAGGATTCTGCTTTCCAAGGATCAGATCCGTGAGCAGTATGCCGGCGATCGTGCCATGGGTCATCCCCATCCCGGAATCGCCCGTCACCACATACACATTTTCCGCATCCAGCGGGTTGCGCCCGATGAACGCCAACCCGT
>DASXWB010001007.1:0-7338 GCA_036503915.1 Lacipirellulaceae bacterium
CGCTATATGGTTAGCACCTATGGGCGAGAAGTCATTACCGCCTTGCTCGCCGCACGCTCCGCCAATGCCAACAAACTAATGCAAATCGCAGCCTGAAAATTTACGCACGATACAAAAACTCGAACTGTTAGTAGCACGGAGTAGATAAGAAAATGCAAAATGCAAAATGAACAATGCAAAATACTCAATACAAGGCCCCCGTTTTGCATTTTGGTCGCCGCGGCGAGAGCATTTTGCATTTTTCATTCAATGGTTTCTCTGTGTTCTCCGTGTCTCTGTGGTTAATATGCCTTGATGGGTTACCGCACGCTTCGCGAATGCGTGGACGATCTTGAGCGTCACGGCCAGCTGTTGCGCATCGACGTCGAAGTCGACGCCCGGCTCGAAGTGGCTGAAATTCACCGGCGCGTTTGCGCTGCCGGCGGGCCGGCCGTGCTGTTCACGCGCGTGCGCGGGGGCCGCTTTCCGATGGTCAGCAACCTGTTCGGCACGATCGAGCGCGCCCGGTTCATGTTCCGCGACAGCCTGGAGCGAGTCCGCCGGCTCGTGGAATTGAAGCTCGACCCCACGGCCGCACTCCGTCGCCCGCTGCGATTCGCCGGCGCGACTCGGGGCGCACTTACCATGATTCCGCGATTTGTGAGCCGCGCGGCCGTCACCGCGCACCAGACGACGATTTCGCAGCTACCGCAGCAAGTCAGCTGGCCGGAGGACGGCGGCGCATTCATTACGCTGCCGCAGGTTTATACGGAGGATGTGCGCGCTTCCGGCTGGCGCCGCTCGAATCTTGGCATGTACCGCGTGCAGCTTTCCGGTGGCCGGTACGAGCCCGACCGCGAAGTTGGCCTGCACTATCAAATCCATCGCTCGATCGGCGTGCATCATGCGGCCGCGATCGAGGCCGGTCAGCCGTTTCACGCGAACATATTCGTGGGCGGGCCGCCCGCCATGATGCTCGCCGCCGTGCTTCCGCTGCCCGAAGGCATGAGCGAGCTGGCCTTTGCCGGCGCGCTTGGCGGCCGGCGCGTGCGAATGCTTCGCCGCAAGAGCGCGCTACCAATCCACGCCGACACCGATTTTTGCATCTGCGGCACCGTTGTGCCCGACAAGCTTCTGCCGGAAGGTCCGTTCGGCGATCACCTGGGTTACTACAGCTTGCAGCACGATTTTCCGGTGCTGCGGGTTGAGCGGGTATTTCACCGCAACGATGCGATCTGGCCGTTTACGGTCGTCGGCCGCCCACCTCAAGAGGATACCGTCTTTGGCCAGCTGATTCACGAACTCACCGGGCCGGTGATTCCCAGCGTGCTGCCCGGCGTTGTCGGCGTGCATGCGGTCGACGCGGCCGGCGTCCACCCGCTGCTGTTGGCCATCGGCAGCGAGCGCTACTGGCCGTTCGCACTGGCGCAGCGGCCGCAGGAGCTGCTCACGCAGGCGAACGCGATTTTAGGTCAGGGCCAGCTGTCGCTCGCCAAATTCCTGCTCATCGCCAATCAAGCCGACGATCCGCAGCTCGCGCTCGACGATGTCGCCGCATTCCTGCGCCACATGTTGGAGCGCGCCGATTGGGCGCGCGACCTGCACTTTCAAACCGAGACCACGATTGACACACTCGATTACTCGGGCGGCGCTCTCAACGCCGGCTCGAAGGTCGTCATCGCGGCCGTCGGCCCCAAGCGATTCGACCTGGCAAACGAATTGCCGCCCAACATGCGGCTGCCCGACGGCTTCGCGAACCCGCGCATGGTCATTCCCGGCGTTCTGGCAATCGAAGGCCCGCGCTGCGAGCCGCCGCGGTTTCGCACTGCCAGCGATAATCCGCAATCCGAAATCCGAAATCCGAAATCGGGCGGTTCGACCGTCGCAATTGAAAAATTTTGCTCCGCAATTTCGCGCGGAGATGCGATTCATCGTTTCCGCATACTCGTCATCGTCGACGACAGCCAGTTCGTCGCCGAGTCGCTCCGCAACTTTCTCTGGGTCACGTTCACGCGCGCGAACCCCGCGGCCGACATCCACGGAATCGATTCCTTCATCCACGACAAGCATTGGGGCTGCCGCGGCCCGCTAGTGATCGACGCTCGGCTCAAGGCCCATCATGCGCCGCCGCTGGTGGAAGACCCGGAAACCTCGCGCCAAGTCGACACTCTGGCCGCGCCCGGCGGCCCGCTTCACGGGGTAATATGAAAAAAACCACCGCCTCACGGTCGATTCTACGACTTGCCGACTATACCACTAAGCGGTATAGTTGATTGGTAACTCAAACGTGTGCTACATCCTGAAACTGACAATTATAGTGAGATGATTCACCTTACGGTCGCGAAATGTAAGTGAATCATGTCATCACAAGGAATTCCGCCGGAACGGTTTCTGCTGTTCGTCGAATTGGATGAATTCGCCGACGATTGGGAAGCTATCGGGCTGGATCGTGATATTGCACTTTGGGATTTGCAGAATCAAATCATGTCGAATCCCACCGTGGGCGCGGTAGTTTCGGGAACTGGCGGCCTGCGGAAGGTGCGCTTCGGCCGTACGGATCAACGGATTGGCAAACGCGGTGGTGTACGAGTCTGTTACGTTCATTTTCCGGAACATGCAGTCGTTTTACTCATTGCCGCTTATGGCAAAAATGAAAAAGACGACTTAACCGCGGCCGAAAAGAAGGCGATTCGTAAATACATCGATAGCGCACGATCGTGGCTCGAGCGTATCAAAAAGTAAGGATTTCAAAAATGGCCCGTCCGCGTCGGAAAGAGCCAGTAGGCCAAAGAATTGTCGAACGATTGCGCAAATTCGCCGATGCCTTGGAAGCGGGAGAAGATATTTCGAAGCGATTCACCTGCCGAACGATCCGGCTTAACCTCGTCGATAAGCCTTATAGTGCCAAACTTGTGAAAAAGACGCGGGAAACCTTAGGGGTCAGCCAGACGATATTCGCCCAATTCTTGGGTGTTTCTGCGAGCGCCGTGCAAGATTGGGAACAGGGTGCCAAGCATCCTCACGGCAGCGCCCGCCGCTTAATGGATGAGATCCGAGATAATCCCGAATATTGGAGACGCCGACTCAGGGAGCTCGCAACTCCAGTTGGCGCTTAGCAACGGCGCTTCTCGAATCAGAAATGTCCTACGTTTGCCTGATGGGCGTCTCCGCCGATATTCTGTCGATCTCCCTGCGGACCAACCAGCTGCTCACCAACGCCATGTGGTGGTTCGCCATCCTGTGGCTTGCGGCGGTGGGCGGCTGCGTGGGCAGCTTCCTCACCGTCGTGTGGGACCGGCTGGGCACCGGCGAGGGCTTTGTGTTTCCACGCTCTCGCTGCCCCGAGTGCGATCACGAGATCCGCTGGTACCATAATCTGCCGATTATCGGCTGGTTTCTGCTGGGCGGTCGATGTTACGATTGCGGCTCACGGATTCCAGTGAAGCACCCGCTCATCGAAGCCTGTTTCGCCATCGCGTTCGTTTTAATCGGACTCGCAACACCTTGGCTGTAGTAAAGTGGTGGGTGGCATGCTCTCGCGGTGCGGGCACCATGCGTAGCATGGTCGCGTGAGCATGAAGCATGCCTACGCCGTTTCGCGTCGAAGGCATGCCACCACCTAAAACTGGTTATGCAGCATGGCCAAGCTCACCTTCCACGGCGCCGCCCGAACCGTCACCGGATCGAAGTTTCTGCTCGAAGCCGGCGGCGCGCGCGTCCTCGTCGACTGCGGGCTGTTCCAGGGCCTCAAGCAGCTGCGCGAGCTGAATTGGCGGCCGACGCCGTTCGATGTGAAATCGCTCGATGCCGTCGTCCTCACACACGCACACCTGGACCACGTCGGCTACTTACCTCGCCTCGCGCGCGAAGGCTACGGCGGCCCAATCGTGGGCACCGAAGCGACGAACGAACTCGCGCAGATCATCCTGTTCGATTCGGCCCACTGCCAGGAGATGGATGCCGAGTATGCCAATCGCAAGGGTTTTTCCAAGCACAAGCCGGCCCTGCCGCTGTACGAGGAGCGCGACGTGCAGCAAACAGTCGGGCTGCTTCAAGCGCAAGGCCGCGGCCAGTGGTTCTCGCCGGCCGGCCAGATCTGGATGCGCTACCACGACGCCGGCCACCTGCTCGGCTCCAACATGATCGAGGTCGAAGTGCGCGACCGCACGCCGCCGCTGCGAATCGTGTTCTCCGGCGACGTGGGCCGCTACGACGGCCCGCTCTATCACGATCCAAAGCCGCCGCCCGAATGCGACTGGCTCATCTGCGAAAGCACCTACGGCGATCGCGATCATCCGCGCGAGTCAATTCTCGACGCCTTGGCCGAGGTCGTCACGCGCGCCGCCGGGCGCGGCGGCGTGATGCTCTTCGCCGCGTTCGCCGTCGGCCGCGCCCAGCAATTGATTTACCTGCTGCAAGTGCTCAAAAGCGCCGGCCGCATTCCCGACGTGCCAATTTATCTCGATAGCCCGATGGCCTGCGACGCCACGATGATTTATCGCCAGCACCGTGAAGACCACGACCTCAGCGAAGGCGATCTCGACCCCGCGCATCCGGCGCTCGACGGAAAGAGCGTGCGCCTGTGCCGGACCACGAACGAATCGAAAGCACTGAATCAGGTCCGCGGTCCGGCCGTCATCATTTCCTCGAGCGGCATGATGACCGGCGGCCGGATCCTGCATCACCTAAAGCAGCGTCTGCCGCACGAGCGCAACACGATCGTGCTTGGCGGCTTCCAAGCCGCCGGCACACGGGGCCGATCGCTCCAGGATGGCGCCAAGTGGATTCGCATCCACGGCCACGACGTCACCGTGCGCGCCGCAGTCGAACAAGTGCCGGGCCTGAGCGGCCATGCCGATCGCGCCGGCCTCTTGCGCTGGTTGCAGCCGATTAAGTCGGTGAATAGCGTTTTTCTGGTGCACGGCGAGGTGCCTTGTGCCGAGTCACTCGCTCAAACGCTTCGCAACGAGCGCGGCTGGAACGTGCACCTCCCCGATCTGGGCCAGACTTATTCGTTGACCTAGCATTCTGGCCAAAAAAGGAGATGTAGGAGGCGTCTCCGACGCCGATTTCGCTTTACATTTGCACGCGAATCAGACGCCTACGAGTGCAGCGACTTCGCGGATAAAATGGTCGAATGCTCAGAGCCGGGCCGAGAATTCACCTGCAGGACAAAACTTCATGACCAAACGCTATGGGGCAAAACCAAAGGGCGAGCGTTTCACCACGCCCAGGGTTCCCGCGCCCATCGAAAATAACGAGCTGCCGCGTACCTCGGACGTGCCCCCGGAATCGCTGCCCGAAGCCGTGGCGGCCAACCGCGACGCGATTCTCAAATCGCCCAGCTACCGCCTGGCCGAGTACGATGTCGATTTTCTCCGGCGGAAAGAAAACCGCCCCTTGCGCATGCAGCTGGAGCTGCTCAAGACCGAGACGCTCTTGCGCGAGCACGGCATCGATGCCACGGTCGTCATTTTCGGCGGCACGCAGCTCGTTCCTCGGCATCTGGCCGAAGCCGCCCTGAGAGATGCGCGCCTGCACGCCGAGCGCCACCCCAAGGACCCAAAGCTTGCCCGCACCGTCAAGCGTGCCGAACGCATCCTGGCCAAAAGCCGCTACTACGACGAGGCCCGCGAATTCGCCCGGCTCGTCTCGCTCGCCGAGGCGGCCGACGGCAAAAGCAAACTCGTGGTCATGACCGGTGGCGGCCCCGGCATCATGGAGGCCGCCAACCGCGGCGCGTTCGAATCCGGGCAAAAAAGCATCGGCCTCAACATCGACCTGCCGCACGAGCAGGAACCCAACCCGTACATCACGCCCGAATTGTGCTTCCAGTTCCATTACTTCGCGATGCGCAAGTTCCATTTCATCCTGCGCGCCGCGGCCCTTGTCGTCTTTCCCGGCGGCTTCGGTACGCTCGATGAACTGTTCGACACACTCTGCCTGCGCCAAACGCGGCGGATGCAACAGATTCCGGTAATCCTCTACGGCCGCGAATACTGGGATTCGGTGATCCACCTCCAGCAACTCGCCGACGAAGGCGTCGTCAACGATGATGACCTCCAGCTCGTCGAATATGCAGAAACGCCGCGCGAAGCCTGGGACATCATCGCCCACTTTCACCGCATGAAGCTCAGCGACGAGCAGTGGCCCATCAAACCTGAGTCGACAGGCGAGGTCGCTGCGGCGACCGGGATCAAAAGTGCCTAACGCCGCCGAACATCCCGTTGCCCTCGTCACCGGCGGCGCTGTCCGAGTTGGCCGCTCCATCACGCGCGAGCTTGCCGCGCGCGGCTACCGCGTCGCCGTGCACGCAAACACCTCGCTCGACCGCGCCCAGGAACTGGTTCTGGAGCTGAACGACACCGGCCATGAGGCGACCGCTTTCGGCGCTGAGCTGCGCGACGAAGAAGCCGCGCGCGCCATGATCGATCGGGTGCACCGCCATTTCGGCCGGCTCGACGCACTCGTGAACAACGCCGCGATCTGGTCGCCGACGCCGCTCGACACCGTCGGTGCCGATGATGTGCGGCGGTTCTTCGAAGTCAACACGCTTAGCACATTCATCTGCTGCCAGCACGCAGGCCTGGCCATGGCCCAGCAAGAATCGGGCGGCGCGATTGTGAACATCGGCGATTGGGCGGTCGCCCGGCCCTACCGCAACTACAGCGCGTACTTCATCTCCAAGGCCGCCATCCCCACGATGACGCGCTTGCTGGCCGTCGAGCTGGCTCCGCGCGTGCGCGTCAACGCGGTAATGCCCGGCCCGGTGCTCGTGCCCGAAGGCGTTAGCGAAGCCGAGCGCCGCCGGGCCATCCAAGGAACCCTTTTGGGCCGACCGGGCCGCCCGGAGAATGTCGCCCAAGCAGTCCTCAGCCTGCTGGAAAATGACTTCATCACAGGCGTGTGCCTGCCAGTAGACGGCGGCCGCACGCTCGGCGAAACCGGTTGATCCGGGCGGCACGATCCGCCGGCATTTGCCGGTCGCTCGTTCGTCCCGGACGCTTTATAATTCTTTCCTGCTCCCTCCCCCTTGCGGGGAGGGCTGGGGAGGGGGTAATCAACGCGGCTTAATACAGAAAGCATCCGACGCGTCGAACTGTCTCAAAGAAACGAGGTTTTCACATGACCACATCACAAAAACTACTGGCCCTCGTTTCCGTTCCGCTCGTCGCGTTTCTCGCATGGCTTGCCTATGGACCAGGCGCAACGTCCAACCAGGCGGCCACTGGAAAAAGCGCCAACGAAAACGCATCCGCGCGCGAGCACTACGAACAGGCGGCCCATTCCATCGTGGCGGCCACCAAGCAATCCGTCGTCAACGACACCTCGAAGGACCAGGCCGCAGCCCAGCTTCAT
>DASXWB010001008.1:0-4467 GCA_036503915.1 Lacipirellulaceae bacterium
CGGAAACACTCGACGCGCTCGTGGCGCATTTGCAGCGGCACGGCGGCCGCGCGAAAATCGCGGTCTGGGCGCACAACTCACACCTCGGCGACGCCCGCGCGACGCAAATGGGCCAGCGCGGCGAGCTGAACATCGGCCAGCTTGTTCGCGAAAAATACGGCCGCGACGCGGTACTCGTTGGCTTCACAACGCATCAGGGCACCGTCACGGCCGCCCCGGATTGGGGCGCACCGGCCGAACGAAAAACCGTGCGACCTGGCCTCGCGGGCAGCTATGAGGCGCTGTTCGATCGAACCGGCATCGATCGCTTCTTTCTCGCTTTGCGCGGCATCAGCGAGGTGAGCGAAGGATTGCGCCGGCGAAAGCTGGAGCGGGCCATCGGAGTCATCTACCGCCCGGATACCGAGCGCCTGAGCCATTACTTTTACGCGCGGCTGCCGGACCAGTTCGATGCCGTGATCCATTTTAACGAGACCCGTGCCGTGGAACCGCTAGAGCGAACCGGCGAATGGGAAGCAGGCGAAGTGCCTGAAACATACCCCTTCGCGGTTTGACCCCTAAATGGCACAACAATGGACGCAACCAAACAAAAAATTGATGATCGCGTAGTTCGTGTCCCTACCGGGGCCGTGACGCTCGAAGTCAATTTCACTTGGCCGCAGAACGCCCGAGGCGTCGTGCTCTTTGCCCATGGCAGCGGCAGCGGCCGTCACAGCCCTCGCAACCGCCACGTGGCCGAACTGCTCAACGAATCGAAACTCGGCACGCTGCTGGTGGATTTGCTCACGGCCGATGAAGAAGCAGTCGACATGCACACGGCTCACCTGCGGTTCGACATAACTCTCCTGGCCGAGCGGCTTGTTGACGCAACCGACTGGCTGGCACGGGAGCCGACAACGAGCCGCCTGCCGATCGGCTATTTCGGCGCGAGCACGGGGGCGGCCGCCGCGCTCGTCGCCGCCGCCAAGCGCGCGAAGTTGATAAGCGCCGTCGTCTCGCGCGGCGGCCGTCCCGACCTGGCAGGGCGTTATTTAGCGCGTGTGCACGCGCCGACGCTGCTCATCGTGGGGGGCAACGATCCGTTGGTTCTCGAGCTCAATCGCGCCGCCCTCAACGAGCTTCGCTGTGAAAAGCACGTCGAAATAGTGCCCGGAGCAAGCCACCTTTTTGAAGAACCCGGCACGCTCGATGAAGTCGCCCGGCTGGCCCGCGAGTGGTTCGAGAGCCATTTTTCCGCCGCCACGTAAAATTCGCTTTTTCAAGTCCCTTTGAGTAAAATCGATGAGTCGCAACGGTGAGTTTATTGATGGCTGCGCCGCCCAAGGGCCGAGGGCGCCCAACGGAAGCCCGGATGAGACCGAGCAAACGTTGGCGCCAGGGCTCATTCGTCGCGCAAACATCAACGATTTTCCGGCCCGCCGCTCGCGCGGTACCGCCGTGGTCTTTCCCTTGAGATCACACGGCAGAAATGGACGTATGCAGAAACCCACCGTTTCCAGTCGGCGACAGTTCGAACAGTATCGCTCGGAACTCTTCTCGCGGAACGGCGACGGCCGTCAGCGGCAGCGGCGCGACCGCAGCGCCGGCACGCTGATCTGGAGTTTCCTGAAGCTCGTGAACGGCCGGCGCGCCGCCCTGGCCTTCGCATTGGGAACGCTCTCGCTGGCAACGCTGCTTTCACTCGTGCCGCCGGCGGCCACCAAGTTCGTCGTCGACTACGTGCTCACCGCCCGGCCGCTGCCGGATTCCGTGCCCGCCTGGGTGCCGCGCGATCCGTGGCCGCTGCTGCTCACAATAACCGCCGGCGTGCTGATCGTCTCCGTCTGCAAAACGCTCGTTCACATCTGGGGCCGCTGGCACGCCACCCGCGTCACCAAGCTCTTGCAAATGTCGATTCGCAAGCAGGTGTTTTCGCACGTGGTGCGCTTGCCGCTGCATCGCGTGCAAGAGCTGAAAGCGGGCGGCGCCGCCAGCATCCTGCGGCAAGACGCCAGCAGCGCCGGCGAGCTGATTTTCGGCATGCTCTACAATCCCTGGCGCGCCGTGATCCAGCTCTTGGGCAGCCTGTGCATCCTCGCCTGGGTTGATTGGAAGCTGCTCGTGGGGGCGATCATCGCCGTGCCGCTCGTATATCTCACGCACCGCACATGGATCAGCCGCATTCGCCCGCAGCACCGCCGCATCCGCGCCGAGCGCGAGCGCGTCGACGCCCTGGCCACCGAGGCCTTTGGCGGCATGCGCGTCGTGCGCGCGTTCGGCCGCCACCGTTCCGAAACCAGCCGCATCATGCGCGGCAACCACGTGATGGGCCGGCAGGAGCTGTACGCGTGGTGGTGGATGCGGACGGTCGAAATAGTCTGGGAAACGCTCATCCCCGTGGCCAGTGCGCTATTGCTCGTGTACGGCGGCTGGCAGGTGATTCAAGGCGGACTCACGCTGGGCGACCTGGTGATGTTCCTCGTGTACCTGTTAATGCTGCTCGGGCCGCTCGCGGTCCTCGCGCAATCGGCGGCCGAGTTCCAGAACGGCCTCTCCGGGCTCGACCGCATTCTCGATCTGCTCGAAGAGCCGCGCGAGATGGAATCCGCTTCCGCCGTCAAAATCAGCCGGACCAAGGCAGAAGGGCGCATCACGTTCGAGGACGTTTCCTTCAGCTATCCCGGCTCGAGCACGTTCGCGCTCGAGGGCATCCAGCTCGACGTCGAACCGGGCGAGATGATCGCGCTGGTCGGCCCCAGCGGCAGCGGAAAGACGACGCTCTGCAACCTTGTGGGCCGCTTCTATGATCCCACGAGCGGCCGCATCCTGCTCGATGGGCGCGATTTGTGCGACATCGAAGTCGACAGCTACCGCAGCCTCATCGGCATCGTCGAGCAGGACGTGTTCCTGTTCGACGGCACGATTGCCGCCAACATCGCCTACGGCAATCGCCACGCGACGGAGCGCGACGTCCATGAAGCGGCCCGCGTCGCCAATGCCCACGAGTTCATCGACGCGCTGCCCAATGGATACGAAACGGTGATCGGCGAGCGCGGCGTGCGGCTCAGCGGCGGGCAGCGGCAGCGCATCGCCATCGCCCGCGCCATCCTCGCCGACCCGAAGATTCTCATTCTCGACGAAGCCACCAGCAATCTCGACACCGAAAGCGAGCGGACCATTCAGCGCAGTCTGACCGCGCTCATGGAAAACCGCACCTGCTTCGTCATCGCGCATCGGCTCAGCACGATTATGCATGCCGATCGAATCGTCGTCCTGGAAAACGGGCGGATCGCCGAGATCGGTAGCCACGAGGCGCTGATGGCCGCCGGCGGCCGCTACCGCGAAATGGTCATGCTGCAAACGCGCCTGGCGCTTGTCTGAAGTCTGGGGCGGACAAGTCGCTACACTATGCGCAGCGCCAGGCCGATGGATTCTTGCAGAGCGTCCCTCGACGGTCGCAAGCTGCGCAGTCGCGTCCAGAGATTCGACCGACCCCACCGCAATCAGGGCAGCCAATGTATTCAGAACGCCGGACGAAACCGGCACCCTTGCAGATCGGGCAATAGCGAGTCGACATGGCTGACGCATTTCACAAAGAAAGTGCTGTCAGCCTTCCGTCTGCAAGTTCTTGCGTTCATGGTGTTCGTGACCATTTAAATATAGGCGCGCGACCGCAGCATTGACCAGCGGTTTCATCGCGCGCTTGCCGTCGCAAATGTCGCACGCCACTTTGATCTCGACCGTTTGCTTTCCCGCGCCATTGCAGCAGATGCAAATAGAATCGAGCAGCCTGCCCGTGCCATCGCACGCTCGGCAGACGATCGTCTCGACAGAGAGAACGTAGCCAGCTCCCTGGCATTTCGAGCAGTCCATCGTGTGACTACCGAGATTAAATTTTTCGAAGAGAAGGCCCGCCAGAGTCCAACATAGTCGTGGCGTTTGCGAAAAGATAGATGAATCGGCTGCCGCGTTTGTTCTGCATTAACCGAAGGCGCATCGGTATGACTTATTGACCCACCAGCAGCGGAACAGTTACCCGCCGCCGGTCGGCCCCGTCGTCAAAATTGCAGCGGTTGGGGAGGGATTCGAACCCCCGGTACGGTTTCCCGCACGCCGGTTTTCAAGACCGGTGCCTTAAACCACTCGGCCACCCAACCTGATCAGCGGTTTCGGTCGCTTTTCGAAAACCGCTTTACGATCTATTTGATGAGTTGTAAGTATACTCCCGAGCGCACGCGCCGCAAAACGTCCGACCGTCTGGCGAAGCCGTATAATGGCTTTCCTTTGTACGCGCATCCTAGCTGCAACTGGGCCAAGAAGATTCGCGGCAAGTTCCATTATTTCGCCCGCTGAGGCCGCATTCGCGACGGAAAGATAGAAACATTTGCCCTATGAGGCAAGCTGGAAGGCATCGCTTGAGCTTTACAATGCGCAGCGCGACGCTCTACTCGCCAGTAAGGCTCCGCGTGTAGCCGCTTGGTACGAAGG
>DASXWB010001009.1:0-1744 GCA_036503915.1 Lacipirellulaceae bacterium
TCAGCAGAGTGAACCGTGCAACCGAGCGTGTGCTACACGCGCATAAGCTTAATGTTACGACCCCAACCGAGCAGGTTTGCTGCGGCGCTCTGCACGCCCACGCTGGTGATCTCGATGGTGCGCGACAGCTTGCGCGAAAGAACATCGCTGCCTTCGAATCCAAATCCGATGCCCCAATCATTACGAATGCCGGCGGTTGTGGCGCGATGTTAACAACGTACGCGCACCTGTTCGCAAACGATGAGAACCTTGCCAAACCAGCCGCCAGCTTCAGCGCGAGAGTGCGTGACGTCAGCCAACAACTCGCAAGCACAGGAATGAGGACCGCTGAAACGTCTGTGGAAACGTGCGTGACCTACGATACTTCATGCCACCTCTTGTACGGCCAAGGCAGCGGCGAAATGTCGGAACGGATG
This sequence comes from Lacipirellulaceae bacterium, assembly GCA_036503915.1. Classification (GTDB taxonomy): domain Bacteria; phylum Planctomycetota; class Planctomycetia; order Pirellulales; family Lacipirellulaceae; genus JABDGM01. The sequence goes on from DASXWB010001009.1 coordinate 417, forward strand.
CTCCGCGCGGTGACTGGTGAGAAATTTGTCGCGCTCAACGGCAGCGAAAGGTGTTGCGGCGCCGCGGGCATTTATAATCTGCTCCAGCCGGACATGTCACAGCGCGTCCTAAAAGAAAAGTTGGACCACGTCCGGGAAACTAATGCGGGTATACTGGCTACCGGCAATCCAGGCTGCCAAATGCACATCGGAGCCGGCGCCTCGCTTTCGGGAATTCCGCTACGCGTTTGTCATCCGATCGAACTGGTGGACCAGGCGTACGAGCGCGCGGGCGTCTATTTAGCCGCAGATGACGCGGATTAAAAACACGGATTTCCGGCGATTAGGGTTAGTTTGACGTTGCCCTGCTGGTCCAGGGCGACGAGATCGGCGCGTTTGCCGGGTTCGATGGAGCCGCACACCTGATCGATGCCGAGAAGACGGGCGGGGTTTAGGGAGGCCATGCGGGCGAGGTCAACGTAGGAGATGCCGAGGGAATGTAGTAGTCGCACGGCGTCGAGCATGCTGATCACGGAGCCGGCGATGCTGCCTGAGGCGTTTGCGGTGCGACCGTTTTTCACGGTGATGATTTCGCCCCAGATGTTGTAATCACCGTCTCCTTTCCCTGCTGCCGCGATTGCATCGCTGATCAAACTGATCCCGCCTGTTCCTTTCATCTTCAACAACAAGCGAAGCATGAACGGGTCGAGGTGGATGCCGTCGGCGATGAAATCGAAGGTTACGTCGTCGCGCGACAGACCCCAGGCGATTGGGCCGGGACTACGATGATGCAACGGCGCCATGGCATTCATGAAATGCGTCATGTGATGCGCGCCGGCGTCACCAGCTTCTTCCAGGACCTTCAAATCAGCACGAGTGTGACCGATCGAGATCACCCAGCCGAGCTCTTTCAACTCACGAATAAGCTCAATGCCACCACTCACCTCCGGCGCCAGTGTTATCATTCGCACAGCGTTCTCGGGCAGCGGCAGCGAATTCAGATCTTCGGGACCGGAATAGGTTTTGAAATACTCCGTGTGCAGCGCACCACACTGCGCCGTGTTCACGAACGGCCCTTCGTAATGCACACCCAGAATGCGCGCCCCTGGACCAGACATCGCTTCTGAGATGGCAGCGACCGCGCTGGCGTAGTTCTCATCGCTCGCAGGCACGAACGTCGGCAACCAACTCGTCACGCCCTGCGAAGCAAGATACTCAGACACCTTCCGCAGATCCGCCGCGCTCGCGTCCATGACGTCGATTCCGACCGCGCCATGAATATGGACGTCGACAACACCAGGCAACAGTGTCGCTCCGGCTAGATCGATTTCCTCACCGGCGCTACCACC
>DASXWB010001010.1:0-12276 GCA_036503915.1 Lacipirellulaceae bacterium
GACAAGCTGCGCATTAATGAGGCGTATGTACGTAACTACAGCCTTGTGAAAGACGTGTATTATCTGTGGAAAACTGCGGCACCATTCGGCGCTCCGATCGAATCGGGTCGTCATTATCATCCTGACAATGATGCTGCCGAAGCCGCTTGAAATGGAAACATCGAATACCGAACCGTGGTTGTTCCCGTCTTGGCCCGTTTGCGCCGACGATGAGTGCGAGGCTGCCCAGCGAGTGCTCTGTTCTGGACGGTTGAATTACTGGACGGGCGAGGAGGGCCGGCATTTCGAGCGCGAGTTTGCCCAAGCCGTGGGCTCCGCGCATGCCGTGGCGGTGGCGAATGGTACGGTTGCCCTGGAGCTTGCACTGTGGGCTTTGGGAATTGGCCCGGGAGACGAAGTGATTGTCCCCTGCCGCACATTTATCGCCACTGCTTCTGCCGTCGTTCGATGCGGTGCCGTGCCTGTGTTTGCGGACATCGACCGCGAGTCGCAGAATATCACCTCACAGGCGATTCGCGAGCGGCTCTCGCCGCGAACCAAGGCTCTCATTGCCGTCCATCTTGCCGGCTGGCCATGCGATATGGAGCCGATCATGGCCATGGCCCGAGAGCACAAGCTGCAGGTTATCGAAGACTGCGCGCAGGCACACGGCGCTCGCTATCGCGGTCGGTGCGTAGGCGCGATCGGCGACGTGGGGGCGTATTCCTTCTGCCAGGACAAAATCATGACGACCGCCGGCGAGGGCGGCATGCTGGTCACCAACCGGTACGATCTCTGGGAGCGGGCATGGAGCTTCAAGGACCACGGAAAGAGTCACGACGCGGTCTACAAGCGTCAGCATGCGCCTGGGTTCAGGTGGTTACATGACAGGATCGGCACGAACTGGCGACTCACCGAGGTGCAGTCGGCCATTGGCCGCGTCGTGCTTGGCAAGCTTGAATCCTGGGTGGAGGCGCGGCGCCGCAACGCGGCGATTTTGAGCGAATCTTTGGCGGCATTGCCTGCCGTGAGGATCCCACTTCCGCCGCGCGACGTGCGGCATTCTTACTACAAATACTATTTTTTCATTCGGCCAGAATCGCTCGCGCCCGGTTGGAATCGCGACCGCATCCTCGATGAGATCGCATCGGCCGGTATTCCTTGCGGTACCGGCTCGTGCAGTGAGATTTACCGCGAGATTGCCTTCGAATCGTCGGTGCGCCCAACGGCGCCGCTGCCGGTTGCCCAGGAGCTGGGCGCGACAAGTCTTATGTTGCAAGTTCACCCGACTTTGGATGAGACGCACATGCGCCACGTCGCCGGAGCCGTGAGCAGGGTGATTCACAAGGCAGCGGCTGACGTTAATCGTGGTCCTTTTGCTCACGGCGCTGATCCAGTGCCGCTGAAATGGTCTGCTTGAAATTGGCGCTGGCGCGAATCTGCAGACACCTAATTCCTGATTGCGGCATTTCGGATGGCAAGCGTTTCAACATCGCGATCATCATCGCCCGCGGCAGTTGTGACGCGCGCCTCGTCGAAGGACGTGATTACGACCTCGTTCGTGCCGGCGCGGGTTTCATCGCTGCGGTCGGCGATCTTCTGGATGCTGAGCGGCCGAGTGATTTACAACCTCAGCCAATTTGGAGTGCTCGCGGCGCTCGTGAATATTTGCTCAACGTCCGCTGCCGGCCACTTTGTGCTGGGACTGGCCGTAACGGCCCCCGTTGTGATGTTTTGCAACCTCCAATTGCGGCTCGTTTTGGCGACGGACGTTCGTCATGAGGTGCCGTTTGCAGACTACCTGGCGGTTCGGAATCTCATGGCGGTTGTAGCCCTGGGGTTGATTTTGGCGCTCTCGATGTGTGCGGAATCGCGGCAAGTCGCAGTCATCATCGGCGCAGTCGGAGTGAGCAAGCTCATTGAATCGATCAGCGATATCCACTATGGCCGTCTGCAACGGGCAAACCGAACGAACGTCGTCTCGCGATCGCTCTTTATCCGTGGGCTCACCTCGTTTGCCCTGGCAACGATGGCTTGCCTCGCGTTCGAGAGCGTGATGGGCGTAGGTATCGCATTGTCGTTGGGCGGACTCGCAGTTCTGCTTTTACATGATGTGCCGGCTTCCACTGGATTGAACCATGAGCGGCAGTACGAGTCGTGCCGTGACCGGCCGGCTGACCGTCGCGAGCGAGTGTTAAAGCTGGTTTGGCGCGGGTTGCCGCTGGCCGTGGGCAGCGCACTGATGTCGTTGGAGGCCAATGCGCCCAGGTACGTTGTCGCGGCGCATTTCGATGCGAACTTGCTGGCCGTGGTCGGGGTGATGACATATGCTCTGGCGGCGGGCCAAACGCTCGTGACCGCGCTTTGCTATCCGGCCGTTCCTAGGCTGGCTGCTCATTATGCTGAAGGGCGCACGCGGGCCTTCTTGCGGCTGCTTGGCAAGCTTTTCGTGCTGGGCGGCTTCGCCGCATTAGTCGCGTTCGCGGCGGCAACACTATTCGGCCGCCAGTTACTGCTCGTTGTCATGGGCGAAGACTTCGCGGCCCACAGCACGCTATTCGTATTGACCGTGGCCGCGGGCGGCATCCAGGTAATTCAACATATTTTGCTGAACGCATTGCGCGCAATGCGTCACTTCAGAATTGTTTCGCTGGTTCAGCTGGCAGGGCTGATCACGACTGCGGCATTATGCGTGGCACTCACGCACCTGGCCGGCGTTAACGGCGTCGGTTGGGCCCTGATACTGTCGTTCTCGAGCGGCACATTGTTGTGCTCAGCTTTGATTTACCTGTCAATGCGCGGGAGGAGTGAGCATGCTGGCCGTAATCCATATTGAAAAGTGCGGCGGCACAACGTTGATCGACGTGCTGCGCCGCAATTTTCAGCTCGACCATTTCGACGTAATACCACGTGACCGGCAAGCGATGGTTTTTACCGCCGGCGACTTGCACGACCTGTTGAAGTTCCGACCTAGCGTGAAAAGCATTGCCGGCCACGCCATTCGACTGAACTCAGGCCTGGAGAACGTCGCGCCGCAGATCCGATACATCACTTGCCTGCGCGATCCAGTCCGCCGGTACGTATCCGATTATTGCCACTTTGTTGAACGACTTGGGCTCGAGGCCGACTTCGAGGCATGGCTCCGTCGCGAGGATCGGCACAACTTTCAGACGCGCGCGATCGCGGGCGAGGCGAACCTTGACGGGGCGATACATCTTCTCGAAACACGTTTCGAGCTGGTGGGCGCGCTGGAGAATTTTGCGGAATTCATTCAGCAAATTCGCCTCATCGTAGAACGATCGCTGTGTAATGAATTCGATCCCTGGTACGAAGTACGCAATTCACGGTGGGGGCGCCCCAGCGTGCTCTCGACGTCGGAGCTGATTGGCAAGTTCGGCGAGAGAATTACTGCGGTCAATGAACTCGACATCAAGCTTCACCAACACGTGCTGAATGTGATCTTGCCTCGACAACAGGCCGCTTGGAATGCAGATAATTCAGCGGCTTTTTTGGCGGCGCCTGATCGAGGGCCGCTGGAGCGCTTGCGCGATGGGCGTCGGCGGCTATTGTTCCGCCTGTATCGCAATCTCGTTTACAAGCCGCACTTGCGCCGCTGGCCGGTGCCACATCGTCTGCCGATTTACGAAAAGCGCCGGCGAGCCGCTTGAAGCTTCGTCCTATTACGCGCGACGCCTGACAAGACTGATGTTAACGCGAACCTCCACGCAGACGCAGCGCTTGCCAATCGGCGCGGCAACACGCTCGCCGCAGGCTTTGGCGTTGTTGACTCAACCGATGGCGCGCCGGCGAAGAGCAGGCTATTGGCTTACGTTGGCAGCGCTCATCTATACGAGCAAAGTGGTGTGGTATGACATCCGCATCATATTGGAATCGCTGCGGGGTGATGCGTTTCGCGATATTCTGGCAGCCCAGGGAGTTTTGCTTGTCCCGTTCATTGTTGGATCGATGCTGGTCGGGATCAGGCTGCTGGCAAAGTCGCCTGTCGTGATGCTTTTCCCGCTGATTTTCATCTACGGATTGTTGATCAATGCGATTCACGGCATCGAGTATCCAATTTTTGCGCTGCAGGATCTGGTGAAATTCACTTTCCTGCCGACTGGGTTTTTGCTCCCTTGGCTAAGTCCTCCTTCATCCGTTGACAAACTGCTCAGTCGCCTGGCATACGCGGTGCTGGCGTTTTTGTTGTTCAAGATCGCTCTGTTTCTTGTGTACTATCACAGTCAGTACCGGCTGTATTATGGCGGCGTGCTCGACGTGTATCCGTTCTGCTACTTCTTCGCCAACTTTTGCGGAGGCCGCAAAACCGCGCGTTCCAAAAACGGCATTTTGGCTGCCGCATCGCTCGTGCTTGTGGCCCTTGGTCAAAAAAGGACGGTCGTTATCATCGCCCTGGCGGTGGTTTGTTACGTGCTCTTTCGATCGAGACGGACCGTCGGCAAGAACCTGGCCGTGTACGTCGCTGCGATCTCAATCGCGGCCGCAATCGTGGGCTTTCGTCAGCCGCTGGCCGAAATGGCCGGCGTCCATTTCGAGCGGATCGTTCAAGCCCGATTGGACTCTACAATCGGCGAAGATTCGGCCCGATTCCGAGAAGTGATGCTCGTGTGGGAGCTGAATCGAGCCAGCAGCTGGAGCGCCCGTTGGTTTGGATTCGGGCATGGCGCAGCTTTTGACGATGAGGTGCCGGACGTGCACGGCGAAACGCTGACGCACAGCGTTCACTTTACGCCGGCAGCGATGCTATTGAGGTATGGGTTCGCGGGCGTCGCGTTTTACGTGCTGCTGTCCGCCGGCGTGCTGTTTGCGCCGGAGCGAACGAAGTCCGGATGGCTTACCGAGACGGACGTTCTTGTGATGAAGTCCTTCGCGCTTACGGCAGTACTCGGGTCGCTGGTACTCTACGGGCTGGTGGACGATATGCTCGTCGGCGTGTTTCTCGGCATCACGACAATTGCGCACCAGCATCATGCCGGACAACGAGCCGCAACGGCTCCAATCAGGTCCAACCGCCGATGAGGCTGAACGTATAGTCGACGACCCACGTGTCGGCGACGTCGGTGCCGCCGTTCACGGAGTGGCATAGGATGTTGTCGAAGTCCTGGGCCGTATTGCGATAGGTGGCGCTAGTATTAGTGATGTACGCGCCCCAGTCGCGCACGTACAGCCGGTCGTTGCCCGCCGAGTCGTAGAGGTTTGCCGTGTCATTGCCACCTCGTCCTGTTCCCGTAACATTGTCGAAACCAAACACCTCGTTTTTGAATCCTGTTCCCTGCATCTCGGCGCGATCAAACCAGGCATTGAACACCTCGTCGGCGGCCGATCCGAATAGCCGCGCGAAGTCGGTTCCCAGTGTCGAGTACGCTTGTGCCAGCTCGAAGTTGAAGGCACGGTTTTGGAAGCCGATTCCTTGCATCAACGCCCGCGTTGGGACAGATTCAAACGTATCGTTGCCCGCCGAGTCATGGAATATCGCAGTGTCGAAACCGCCGGTCGAGAACGCGTCGACGCGGTCAAATGCAGTCACCGTGTGGCTGAGCCCTGTGCCCGTCAAGCTGGCCTGGGTCGGGTGCGCGGTGAAGACGTCGTCGCCGGGCGTGTCATTCAAGGTTGCCACGTCCGCGCCGAGGGACGCATGGCCGCTGTAGCTGTCAAAATCGAACGCGCGGCTCGTGAAGCCGGTGCCGGACAGGATGGCGCGGTTGGAGAAACCCCGGTACAAGTCGTTGCCGGCCGAATCGTAAAGCGCTGCCGTGTCATTGCCGGTCGAAGCGTAGCCGGTCGCACTGCCGAAATTCCGAGCACGGAATTCAAGCGCCCCGATGTGCATGGTCGCGAGGCCGACACGGACCTCGAACGAATCATTCCCGGCCGAATCAAACAGCGACGCTGTATCGGTGCCGGTTGAGGCCACGCCTTCCGTCACATCAAAGCCCGTAGCGCGGCTGAAATAGCCGGCGCCGGACATGATCGCGCGGTTGTCATATGACTGGAATTCGTCGTTTCCGGCCGAATCGTAGAGCGTCGCCAGATCATAGCCCGACGAGGCGGTGGCATCCACGCGGTCGAAGTTCTGTGCTTCAAAGACTGCGGTGCCCACGTTCATCGTCGCGTGATCGAAATACGCTTCGAACACGTCGTTGCCGGTCGAGTCGTTCATCGTGGCAACGTCGAAGCCGGTCGAGGCAATGACATCGGTCGTGTCAAAGCCGGTCGCACGGCTGAAGAATCCGCTGCCCTGCAGAATGGCGCGATTGAAGTACGATTGCAGCGTATCGTCGCCCGCCGAGTCGAACAGAGTAGCCGTGTCGTTGCCGGACGAGGCCACGCCGTCGACTCGCGAAAAGCCCAAGACATAGCTGCCGAATCCGGCGCCGGTCATTTCGGCATGATCAGTCCACGCTTGGAAAGCGTCGTTGCCGGTTGAGTCGTAAAGGAACGCCACGTCGGCGCCGCCGCCACCATGGACTGTCACGTTTTCTACCGTGGTAGCCGCGGCCGAAAATCCAGTGCCGGCCAGGCTGGCGTTGCCAACGCGCAGCGTGGCGGTTTCCACGCCGCTCGTGCCGGTCATGGTGATCGAATCGCTGCCGGCGCCACCGCTGAAGTTAAACGTGGTGACAGTCGCAGTATCGAACGTATACGATGTACCATTAACAGCAACCGTGTGCAGCGTGGCGCCGACCGAGAATTCAAACGCATCGTTGCCTGCGGTGCCACCGACGGTTACAGTCGCCCCGCTGAGCGTCACGAGGTTTGTGAAGCAGAAGTCGACGTCCGCATTCGTGCCGGTGACGCGGAGGTAGTAATCGCTGCCGGCCGTCGCGCCGATGTTGCGGCGCTCGCCCGTTGCATTCGGAGTGCCGGTCGCCAAAAGCTGAAAATTGCTGTCGTAAAACGCGATGTCGACGTTTCCGCCAGCCTCCGCGAAGAACGCCTCCGCGGTGAGGTATCCCGTGCGGCTGGCCGTCATGCGATACCAGGTTTCGCCTGCGACGGCGATGCCGGTGAATTGCGATTGGGTGACCGTCCCTAAATCGGTAAAGGCGAAGCCCACATCAAAGCTCAGGTCGTAGTAGCCGATGCAGGAACTGCTCGAGAGGCCTATCGTATACGTCTGGCCGGCGACGACGTTGAACGTATAGGTCTCGCCGTTCGTGCCGCTAACGGCGCCGCTGCCGCCAGAGGGCGTCCAAACGGGATCCATTCCATTAGTCGTCGTGACGGTGAATGAAATCGTGCCATTGGTGGCGGCCGTGAAGCGGAAGTAATCAGCGTCGGTGAGCGTGCCAATCAGGCCGCTGATCTCGCCGTCGGCATTCAGAGTGCCCAGATTATAGGCGGTCTCAGCGGTGGAGCCGTAGTCATCCGTCGGCATCAGCGCGCTAAACGCATTTGCCAGGTTCAGCCGCTTGTAGTTCTGGCTCGTGGCCGCATCGAAGAACGTGTCGGCCGTGTTCATCATGTGGTCATACAGCATGTCCTGCGTGATATTCGTGATGCCAACGAATTGCATCGCTTCACGCAAAAGCACGCTTGCCCCGGCCACGTAGGGTGCCGCCATGCTGGTACCGGAAAAGCTCGCGTAATCATCCGCGACGCCGTTGTTATTTCCGATGTAGTCCGGCACCGTGCTGACAATGGTTCGGCCCGGCGCGGCAATCGCGCGGGTATGGCGCTGGCTAAAGTAGCTCAGCGAGCCGTTGTCGTCGACCGACATCACCGGCACGACATACGGACTGACGGCCGGGTAGCTCAAGCCAGGCGTGTTGAATAATTGGAAGTCGTTGCCGGCCGAAACGGCAATGAAGATGCCGTCGGCCTCGAGTTGCGCGAGTTCATCCTCAAGGTTCGCCCAGGCTGGAAGCGTGTCGGAATTCCACTCAAAGCCAAGCGACAGGTTCACGACGGTGATTGGGTTTTCGTACGCGTTGCGGTTCTGGTGGACCCATTGCAACGCATTTTCGACCCAGTCGAACCAGCCCTCGCCGCTGTCATTGAAAACGCGCAGGCCAACTAAGTCGACGCCCGGCGCGACGCCGTCATCGGCTGTGCCCGCGCGGTCAGCGCCGAGAATGCCGGCCACATGGGTGCCATGGCCGCCTTCGGGGCCGTCATCATACGGATTCCAGTCGCTCTCATCGGTGAAATCCCAGCCGCCGACTACCCGGAAGTTTGCGCCCATCCCGCCGCCCAACGCGACATGGTTCCAGGCAATGCCGCTGTCGATGATCGCCACCGTCTGTCCGGTGCCGATAAAGCCGTAGTCGTTCCGCACCTGCGTGAGGCCGCTCAGCGTATGAGCGCCGGACAGCATTTGCTCAATGTTGCCCGCCAGAGTCGCCGGGTCCTGCTGGGCCGAGAGGTCGATCCAGAAATCGGCGTCACGCTCGGAGTGATGCACGATCGAGACGTCATGATGTGCAATCGGCTGGTCGCCGACTAAGCTCGGCGAGCCGCCGAGCAGCTGCGTGATCGGATCGGCCGACATCACGAAGCGGTCTTCCAAACGCTCGATGAAACGGGCTCGATTGCGCTTTTTGCGCGGACGTGCAGATTTCTGGCTCATGAGGCTACCCTCAATGCGTGGCAGGCCCGCTCGAGCGGGCCGGCATCGCGCTAACTTCCGATGAGAACTGGACGCGACCGATGGGGGTGCCGGCCGGGTCCGGGAAAAGTTTTTTGAAGCGCGCGGCGTCCTTCCCGCGGCCATTTAAAATCTATGTCAGAAACGCCCGGTCGGACTGAAGAATGTCCGTTCGGGGTCTCCTCATCGTCATGCGTGTTGACGCCGGGCAGCAACCTCCAGACCCGACGTTGCAGGAATTCAACACTTGCTGCAATCGCACATCGGAGTGGTATGAAGGCTACGGCACACGGAGTGTGCCTGCTACACTGGGCCCATGCGAAAGTTGATTCGAAACGCGACGGTCGTCCTGCCGGATGGCGTGGAGCGATTTTCCGTCGTTATCGAGGATGAACGGATCGTCGATATCGACGCAGCGCCGCAACTGGCGATCGACGAGGAGATTGACGCAAGCGGGCTCTACTTGTTGCCGGGCGTGATCGACGATCAGGTTCATTTCCGCGAACCAGGACTCACACATAAGGAGGATCTCAGCACCGCCAGCCGTGCATGCGCCAAGGGCGGAGTCACCACCTTTCTCGAAATGCCAAATACTTTGCCGGCCACTACGACGCAGGCCCGGCTTGAAGAGAAACTCGCGCTGGCTGCCCAAAAATCGCTTGTGAATTACGGGTTTTACATCGGCGCAACGCCCGGCAATTTGCAAGAGCTGCGGCAAGCACGCGGCACGCCCGGCATCAAGATTTTCATCGGATCCAGCACCGGCGACTTATTGGTCGACCAACAAGACGCACTCGAGCGAATCTTCGCTGAGACGACGCTGCCGATCACCGCCCACTGCGAGGATGAAACCACCGTGCGCGCGAACGCGGCGCGCCTCGCGCCAACGCGCGATGTGGCAGACCATTCGCGAATCCGCGATCACGAGGCCGCGCTTGTGGCAACACGGCGGGCCATCGATCTAGCGCTCCGCCATCGGCATCGCTTTCACGTCCTGCATGTCTCAACTGGAGCGGAAACCGAACTGCTGGCCGACCATCGAAATCTCATCACCGGCGAAGCCTGCCCGCATCATTTGCTGCTGAACGTCGACGATTACGCGCATTTGGGCACGCTCGTGCAAATGAACCCGTCGCTCAAAACGGCCGACGACAACCGGCAGTTGTGGCGTGCCCTTGCCGAGGGCCGCCTGCAGGTGATTGCCACCGACCACGCACCGCACACGCTGGAGGAAAAGCGGCGGCCTTATCCGGACTCGCCGTCAGGCATCCCGGCGGTGGAAAACTCGCTTGCGCTCGTGCTGAATGAGGTTTTTCGGGGCCGAGTTACGCTCGAGCAAGTGGTTCACTGGATGTGCGACGCGCCGGCCCGGGTTTGGGATATCGTGGGCAAAGGCCGAATTGCCGTCGGCTACGACGCCGACCTCGTACTGGTGGATCTAGAGCGAGCCGCCGAAGTCCGCAACGAGCAGCAGCTTACCAAGTGCGGCTGGAGTCCCTGGCACGGCCAGCGTCTCGTCGGCTGGCCCGTTCGCACCTGGGTGATGGGCCACGAAGTGTACCGCGACGGGCGGTTCAATACCGAGCGCATGGGACAAGAAGTCCAATTTGACCACGCCCGCGGCGGCTACTGGGCCACCGCATGAACGACATAGCCCGGCCATCTTGGCCGGGAGCGAAAGGTGACTCATCAATACCGGCCCAAGATAGGCCGGCTATGTGTCTCACTCAAACCGCACCACCCACTGCAATTCTTGGTTTGTCGGCGAATCGATCCGCACGCGCCATCCCGCCTCCTCCTCGCCAACTAGCTTGATCGAAGCATTGACCGCCTCGCCCACGGTCGTTTCAACGAGCCGCCAATCGCCACTGGCCGGCTTGGCGATGCGCAGCTCGTAGGGGTCTCCGGCCACAACCCGACTGACGCCACTGAGGCTTTTGGAATCTGTATCCCAAGATTCGCTGACCACATCAATCACACCCTGAGTAATGTGCCGCGACGTGCTGATAAGTTGCGGCCGCTGGGCCATCGGCCTCATTGCTAGAATTCGGCATGAAGCGGCATCCAGTGTCGTATGAACGGCATCGCCCTCGTTGATGCCGAATTTGTCGTCCCAATAATCGAACGTTATATAGCGATCGCCCGGTGGCAATCCGATGCGTTTGAATGATTGATCAACGTGCGCCGATTCTTCCGCGTCCCAGTTGAACAGACCAAGCAAATAGAATGGCGTTTCTCGCCGCGTGTCTTCGAGCAGCCAAATCCGTGGGGTGCGCTCTTCGAACAAATCCACAGGCCGCGGCAATAAGCCATGCGAAGGAATGGCCCGCTTCAATAGATCAAAACGCTCCGGCGGAAGGTCCGCGTAATAATATGAGTTCGCGTGAAGCTGCCCGGAAAGCGACACCCAGGACAGAAGCGCTCGGGCCTGATGCAGCGGCACCTGCGGCCGCACGTATACCGGGTCGGGATCGTTGTACCACACGCGGCCGTGCAAGAAGTACAGATTGCTGCCGCTGAATGGGCCGCGCGTCATCTGCGACCACGTGGGCTTGTTGTCGGGGCCCACGCGCATTGCGTCGACAAATCCGATCGAAGGACCCAAGATGCGCATGTTCTGCGCCAGGTTGCAGCCCAAGATGAACACGTCTTTGCCAGCCGTTTCGCGCACGATCCGTAGGCCGGTGCGATAAGCTTCGACGTGGGTCATGTCGGCGTTTGCGAGCGATGCTTCGCCCAGATTGTCCTCCTTGTAGCCTTCGTTGATATACGCAATCGCGGTCGCCATGCCGGTCCACATTCCATCGGTCTTGAGATAGCGGTACCCCCAATCGTTGCAGATCGTGTGGGTGCGCACCCGCACGAGCTCTTGGGCCTCGGGGTTGGTAAGGTCCAGACACGTGCCGCCCCAGCGAACCTCAAACGGCTTGCCGTCCTTGGTGGCGAAAAGCTGAGGCCGGTCGGCATAGTATGGGTCGTAGGATGTGGCGGCGTAGGGCATGTACCACAGGCCCGGCGTAAGCCCGCGCGATTTTGTGTAGTCGGCCGTGGCTTTCATGCCAGACGGAAACGGCCCATCGGGCCGGTGCCGCGTAAAAATTCGCCTTGGTCCGTCGCGCGAGATGCCGTCTTGCCATTGGTCGTCGATTTGAATCACGCCGAAGCCGAAGGGCTTCAAATGCCTGGCCGCGAAATCGGCCTGCTCGCGAATCTGCCGCTCGTTCGACGCACCGGCGTGATACCAGGTGCAGTAAACGCTCGGCTGCGGCGGCAGTTGGATTTTGTAGTAGTCGCGAGCGGCCTCGGCGTAGGCTTCCAATCCCAAGCGCGCGTCGGCGACATAGCCGACGAGCAGCGTTTCCGATGGCGCCTGATCGCCCGGCGGCAAGCGCAAGTGGCCGTAGTCTTGTCGCGCAGTGACGCGCACGGAATCGTCGCTTTGCACTCGATCGTAGAAGAACACGCCGCTGGCCCGCTCGTGCGTGAGCCATGCCGCCACGACGCCGCTTCGCGTTTCCGGCTCGACAATCGCCAGGTGGTTATAGCTGCCTGGATTCCGATCGTCGCGGATTGACGCCAGGCCGAATGTGCCGAACGCGCGGCAGTCATCGACTGGCTTTCCCGCGGTGATGTCGAATGCGGCGAACTCGCGACGACTTAGTCGGATATCCTCGGCATCGCTATTGACGATC
>DASXWB010001011.1:0-8940 GCA_036503915.1 Lacipirellulaceae bacterium
TCTTATAAGAAGTCGTGTAAGCATGACACCCCGGACGAAGTGCACACAACGAGCGCAGAGTTGAGCCGGCTCGGTATCGACGAGGGCGGAAAAGTACGCGACGTGCTAGCGCGGCGTCAAGAGCAACGGGAGAAGGTGTCGGCTATCGGCTTTCAGCTATCGGCCAGAAATCTATGCGATGAGATTAAGGCGTGAATCTGATAGCTGATAGCCGACAGCCACTCCTCACACCGCTTCCAGCGATTCCTTGCGCACCCGCTCCAGCCGCACGCGGCTTACCCGGCGGCGCGATGCATCGAGGACGGTAACGCGCACCTTGTCGTTCCAAGTCATCGATTCGCCCACTGCCGGCACGCGGCCGAATTCGGCGAATACGAAGCCGCCGATGGTATCGTATTCTTCCTCGTCCGGCAATTCGAAGCCCATGGAATCGTTGATTTCGTCGATGTGGGCGTGGCCCAGCGGCTCGCACACGTCATCGTCGATCTTGCGCACGAGGTCCTCGGACTTCTGATCGTACTCATCGTCGATCTCGCCGACGATTTCTTCGAGCACGTCCTCAATCGTCACCAGCCCGGAGACACCGCCGAACTCGTCGAGCACGACGGCAATGTGCGTGCGGGTTTTTTGAAACCATTGCAGCAGGTCGTCGACCGCCTTGGTTTCCGGCACGAAGTGCGGCTTGCGCACCAGCCCCGCGAGCGGCCGCCGCGGCTGGTCGGGATCCTTCGTTAGCTCCGGCAGCAAATCCTTGACGTATAAGATGCCCACGACGTCGTCGCGCGATTTGTCGTATACCGGAATGCGAGTGTGGCCCGATTCAACCACACTCTCGACGACCTCCTCCCATGGCGTGTTCACGTTCAGCATCTCGACTTCGGTGCGCGGCGTCATGATGTGCGATACGACCGCATCGCCCAGCTCCATCACGCCCTCGATCATCTCACGGGCATCCTCCTCAATGAGGCCTTCACGCTGGCCTTCGCTGACGATGGTGAGGATTTCCTCTTCGATGGTATCCTCGTCGGCTGCTTCGCTCTTGCGGCCCGTGGCGCGATGCAGCAGCATGTCGACCGTCCGGGCCCCCAACACAAGCGGATAAAATACCCGCCCCATGAAGCTCCACAGCGGCCAGGTGTGATACAAGAATGGCGCCGCGGCCACGCGACAAATGGACCACGGCAGCCAGACGGTCGCGATCGTGAGAATCAGCCCCAACGCCGCCAACACGGCAACGAGCAACCACCAACTTTGGGCCGGCGAACCCGGCGGCCAGCTTATCCACGCCCAGATCGCGCTGCACGTCACCGCAATCGTCGCAAGGCAGACGAACAGCATGTCGACGGCCAGCGCGACGCGGTCATGATGGTGCAGGATGTCAGCGAAGCGGTCCTGGTTTTGCCGGCGCTCGCTAAGTTCTTCCAACTCACGCCGCGAAAAGTCACGCAGAGTGCGGACAGCGGTGGCCGCCAGGCTCGCGGCAACGATGCCCATAATCGCCAGCCAGAAGACCGCATCCGCGTTCATCAAAGCTTCGCTCCCCGGCGCGCCGGCCTGCGAGAAGTGCAGCTGCCATGACGAGTGTCGCTCAATTCATGCGGCTGCTCCAAAGCGAATTGGCGAAGAATGCGGGCTTCGGCCGCCTGCATCTTCCGCTTATCGGCTGGCGATTTATCGCGATAGCCTACCAGGTGCAACGCACCGTGGATGACGTACAGCAGGAGCTCAGCCGCGGATGGCCAGCCGATTTCGGCGGCCGATGCGGCCGCCGTGTCGGCGCTGACAACGATTTCGCCTTCCAGATGATCGCCGTCGTCCTCCAAGACAAAGCTCAACACGTCTGTCGGCCAGTCGTGATCCAAATAGCGGCAATTCAGCTCGTGCATGGTCGCGTCATCAACAATGGCGACACTAACGTTGGATGACGAGAAATCCGAGTCGCTGAAAACGGACTGAACCGCGGTAACCAGTTGGGGCTCCTCCACGGCGTGGCGCGATTGCCGATTGGATACGGAGACGGCAAATTGGTCCTGCGCTGGGTACAATGTCACACGATCGTGCATGATGGTACCGAGTACTAAGTACCAAGTACGTAGTACGGCGTGCGTGATTGAATCAAAAACGTCAGAGAGCGATTACTCACGTCCGCCGACACACCTACTAACCAACTCACCCACTGACTTACTCACCGAGCACCATCCCGTAGGATGGCCCATCAACAATGCTACGCTGTCTCCTGATCCGGATACTTGACGCGTCCGTGATACACGGCCGTCAACGATTTTACGAGACTGTCGTTGATTTTGCGAACTTCTTCCAAGGTGAGGCCGCATTCGTCGAACTGGCCGTCCAGCAGCCGTTTGCGGCTGATATCCTCGACCAGGCTTTCGATCCGTGCCGGCGTCGGCTCGACCAGCACGCGGCTGGCGCTTTCGACCGCATCGGCCAGCATGAGGATGCCCGCCTCCTTGGTTTGCGGCTTCGGACCCGGGTAGCGGAACGAGCTTTCGTCGACGTCGCTGCCGTTGGGGTCGGTTTTGCGGCTCTCGCTTGCCTGGCGATAAAAGTATTCCACCAGTGTCGTGCCGTGGTGCTGCTGAATGAAGTCGATGATCGGCTCTGGGATTCTGTTCTGCCGGGCCAGGTCGGCGCCGTCCTTCACGTGGGCGATGATCACCAGCGTGCTCATGGCGGGCACCAGCGAACGGTGGCGGTTGTCTCCCTGCCCCTGGTTTTCGGCGAAGTAACCGGGCTTGAGCATCTTGCCGATGTCGTGGAAATACGCGCCGACTCGCACGAGCAGGCTGCGCGCGCCGATCGCTTCGGCAGCCGCCTCGGCCAGCGACGCCACCGTGATCGAATGGTTGTAAGTGCCCGGCGCGCGGCGAATCAACTCTTGCAGAAGCTGGTGGGATGGATCGCCGAGTGCAATCAGGCTCAAATCCGTCTGAACATTGAAAACCCTTTCCACCATTGGCAAGAAGCAGGTCATGAGCGATCCGGCTATCACGGCCCAGGTGGCCCAGATTGCCGCCGACTTCAGCGTCACAAGCAGAGGTTCGCCATCCAGAATTCCCACGCCAATCGTTGTAAGCGCCGCAACCCCTGCCGCTACGGCCCCTACGAATAGCAACTTGTTTCGGCTGCGCACACGGCCCAAAAGCAGGATCGCTCCAGCTGTCGTCGCCAGGAGGACGACCGCATCGGATAGCGCGTGCCCCAGCGCCACAACGCTGATGAGCGTGACGGCCGCCGAGAGCAATAAGGCAATTTCCTGTTGATAAGCGATTGCCACGGTCATACCAAACAGCATCAGCGGAATCAGCTCGACTCGCCATTCGTCGTGGCTCGTGAGAACCATCAGGGAAACGGTCGCGACCACCAGCGCCAACAGCGTCGCCATTCTCCCCAGGTCGTTGATGATTCGCGGCTCGCGGCGACAGATGTAATAGCCACACAAGGTGTACAGGGCCACGTACATTCCGAACACTGCCAGGGAGCGAGCCAGCTTGGCGGAGAAAGGCCGCTGGGCCAATTCCGTGGCGTGTTCCTTTTTAAGCTTTTCAAGCGTCGCTGCGTCAATTGCCAGCGTCTTGCCGGCTTCATCTTTCACCCGGGCCAATACCTCGCCGGCTGGAATGACCTTAAATTGATCCTCGACCGCTGCAACCGCTTTGGCTTGCACCTCGCGCGTCGCCTCGAGATTTAACTTGAGGGTCTCCGTCTCCGACAGCCGGCGCTTCAACTCCGCAAAAATCCGATCGGCCACTTCCAGCGGCATCTTCTGCTGGAGCGATTTCTGCAGCGCTGATGCCGCGTTTTCGACGAGCACCTCGCTGATCGGCACCTCGACTTCAAAACCAACATTGCCAACCGGCCGTATGGCGATTTTTTCCGCGTTGGCATCGTGCTCGGCAGGAAGCTTTTCCAATATGCCACTCTTCATGAGAGGCGCAAGGGCCTCCGATAGCGACCCTTTAAACGTCTCTAGCGCTCCCTCCGCTGAAAGCGCTTCACGGAATTTCTGGAAGCGCTGCTGACGCTCCACTTCGGTCGGTTGCGGCGTGCCCTCGGCCAACTGCAGCCGATATTGATTCCAAATCTCCTTCGCTTCGTCGTACGATTTCGCCGCCACAAGCTGCGTGACGTCGTTCTCGACCTTAGCGCGAAGCTGCTCTAGCGGCTGCGGATTATGTTCGTAGATCGCGATCGCCGTCGTGCGGGCTTGCCGCTTCGCCTCTTGCGTGGCGTCGTCGTCGTAAAGCTTGAACTCAGTGCGGGCGATGATTTCGCGCGACGGAACATCGCCCAAGTGATACGGCAGCGGCGGCGCCCAGCCGCGCGTGACCACCCACAGCAAGAGCGCCGTTACGCCGCAAAGCGCTAGCCGCACCAGCACATGGCCGCGGCGCAGATGGCCCCACAGATTGCCCCACACGCCGGGCGGCATTTCCAGCGATGTGACGCGGTCGATGCGCCGCTTCTTCTTGCTGCCCGTAGACATGGGTTTCCTACTCGAAACGCGAATGGCTCTCGGCTGTCGGCTCTCGGCCAGAGAGCTTGCGATTGGCCGACAGCCGATAGCTGAGGGCCGACAGCCCTGTTCAGCGTTTCTTCTTCGAGCCCTCCTCGTAGGCTTGAACGATCTCCTGGACCAGCCTGTGGCGCACAATGTCGCCCTTCGACAGCTCGACGTATGCGTACCCTTCGACGTGCCGCAGCCTGCCGATGGCGTCGATGAGGCCGCTTTTGGTGTGTGGCGGAAGATCGACCTGCGACGTGTCGCCCGACACCACGACTTTCGACTGCAAGCCCATCCGCGTCAGGAACATCTTCATCTGCGGCACGGTCGTGTTCTGCGCCTCGTCCATGATGATGAAGGCATTGTTCAGCGTTCGGCCGCGCATGTAGGCCAGCGGCACGACCTCGATTACGTCGTCGGCCATGTAGCGCTTCACCTGCTCGTACTCCATCATCTCGCGCAAGGCGTCGAGCAGCGGCCGCAGGTAGGGGTTAATCTTGGCCTGCATGTCGCCGGGCAGGAAGCCCAGATTTTCGCCCGCCTCGACGGCCGGCCGCACCAGCACAATCTTGCCGATCTGCTTCTGCTTGAGCGATTCGACGGCGGTGGCGACGGCAAGATACGTTTTGCCGGTGCCGGCGGGGCCGCTGCAAAACACCAGGTCGTTGGTGCGGATCGCCTCAACGTACTCGGCCTGCCCAGGGGTGCGCGGACGGATGATCCGCCCCGCCTGGCGGACGTCGACCGGCGCCGTGCGGCCATTCGTTGGACCGCCGGTTACCTGTTTGATGATATGCGAAACCTGCTCGGGCGAAAGCGAGCCGTCGCGAGCGACCGTGTTCTTGATCTGCTCGATGATCTCCGTGGCCTGCAGCACGGCCTGCTCGTCACCGCTGACGTGGATTTTCCCGTCGCGCGCGGAAATCTTGGCCGGCACAGAGTCGCGAATGCGGCGGAGATGTTGGTCGCTGGCTCCCAGCAGCAGCACCAAGTCTTCGGTGTCGCCGACCGGAATAGTCGCTTCAATCATTAAAAAGACGCGGCGGCGCCTCACCCGGCAGCCCATGTTGGCACTTCCGGCTCGTCCGCCGCAGACCAGAGTTCAAATTAAAAGTTACTTCCAACTATACTCAATTGTTGTCTCGCCGTACTAGCACAGCGGCGAAATCACGCCGCAAGTGCTTGCCCATCAATCAATTGCGCCTTATTAGTAATTATAGGTTGGCCGACTGCAGAGGGCCACTTGAGCCGCTTTCCAGTTGAGCTGCCGGATGCCCGGTTTTCCCACCTGTTATGGCCCGACAATCCGCAATGCCCAAAAAATGTACGCCACCGGCGCGGCGCCCAATAGCGAATCAAGCAAGTCGAGCACGCCGCCGAAGCCGGGCATCCATGCGCTTGAATCCTTCACGCCGGCATCTCGCTTGAGCATCGATTCCGCCAGGTCGCCGACGATCCCGGCGATCGCGACCGCTATCGCAAATGAGGTAATGGGTACGACGTCGTTGATGGCGCTGACTGATCTTCGACTGAACGCAAAAACCAACCAGGCAGTCCCGACAGCAAACAACACGCCGCCAACTGCGCCTTCCCAAGTTTTGCCAGGACTAACGGCCGGCGCGAGTTTGTGGCGGCCGAACATTCGGCCCACCCAATACTGACCGGTGTCGCTCATCTTTACGGTCGCGATGAGCGAGGCAATCGCGAGCATACCCCAGCGGCCATCCTTGCCCCATGGACCGCCGCTTAACAACCGCAACTGTACCATGAAACCCATCAGCCCGCCGATGTAAAGAATGGCGAGGCAGGAAACTCCAAGGTCGGATGTGGCACGGCCCTGTGCGGGGTAGCGCCTTAGTTCAGCAACGACCGCGATGGCAAAACTTGTGGCAAGCCCCACCGCCAACCAACCAAGACGACCCACAGTTACGGAGTTCGACCAGTCAGCCGGCATGTAAACCGATGCACCTGCCAGCAGAACGGTGATCAGCGCTCCGCCATATACAACCCATGGCAGCGGCGTGTGGCCGCGCTTGCGAAACATCGCCAGCAATTCGCCGGCACCGGCCAGGCTGAGCACAGCGGCCAGCGGCAAAAGAAAAACGCCGGGCCGCGTCGCGTGAAAGTCGAGCCAGCACAGGCCGACCAACGCGGCGATGAAAAGTGCACCGAGTATCAGCCGCCAACGGAGCATGGCATGATTTATAAAAGGATCGCCATTCCGGTGCTACCCTTGCGGCCGTGCCGCGCCGTCGTGGCTTGATGCCCTACTTATGTTACACTGAGTACATGGATACAACCTACCAAGCAGCCCTGACCCCGGAGCAGATTGCCGCCATCACGGCCGGCGGTGGCTACGCACGCTGCGAAGATCCGACCACGCGTGTTCAATATCAACTGGTACAATTGGAGCCGACGTGCCTCGATGATAACTACTTTAAAGCAAAAATCGAGGGAGCCTACGTAGATGCGGGCGAGCAAGGATTTCAGCCTCTCGATATGGATGCGCTCAAAGCCCAACTGAATCGCCGTTTGGCGATAAAGCCTAAGTCAAACCAGTAGACTATGGCCCGCGTCGATCGCTTTCGACGAGCTGAAGAAGACCTACTCGCGATCGCCGAGTACATTGGCCGCGATAATCCAAGTGCGGCTGCACTTTGGCTTGACCGGATCGAAGAGAAACTACTGCTTCTGGCAAGCAACCCTTATATGGGTGAAGCTGTGGACCATCTTCGTCCGGGTGTCCGGCGTTTTTCGCACGGAAACTACGTCATCTTTTATGAGCCGCGCCAAACAGGTATCGGCCTAGTGCGCGCGTGTTGCACGGTGCACGCCGTATTGAAGACTTGTTGTGACGCGCCGCTTGCCGTTACGCTACGGGCTTAGCCGGGTACTTGTGCATCAGCCGCAGGACTTCGTCGACTTGCTCGGGTGTGTGGAAGCCAATGGTCATTGCGTCTAACAGACCCAGCTCCTGGGCGTACTTGATGCACTCCTCGCGCTGGTCGGCAAGCCGGCCTTCGCCGAAGATCTTCATGCCGATCACCGCCTTGCCATTTTGCTTGGCCGTGCGCAACACGCCTTCGACTTCCTCGCGCGAGCCGTCCATCATCACTTTGTTGCCGCCCTTCATGTTGATGCGCGCGAGGATCACGTCGACCCAGGGAGTGACGGCCGCAGTTTGCATTGCGCCGAAATCGTGGCACGAGCAGCCCAGGGCCTTGATACGACCGCTCTCTTTCTCCTCGAGCAGCACTTCCATGTAGGGCGTCATGTGCTGGTCCCAGCCGGGCTCGGTAAGGCAGTGCAGCAGCACGATGTCGATGTAATCGGTCGTGAGCTCGTGGCGGAAGCGCTCGATCGTGGTCTTCGCCATTTGCCGGCGCTCCGGCCGGCTGGTTTGATCTTCCGGGCCGTCGTAGCGCCACCACACCTTGGTGAGGATCGCCAGCTCGTCGCGCTCGAAGCTTTTGAGCGCTTCGCGAAAGTAGATGTGCGTGCCATACAGGTCGGCCAGGTCGAAAAATCGAATGCCGCGGTCGTACGCATGGAGCATCAGGTCGACGAGCTTGCCAAAGCCCAAGCGCGTTTGATCGGACTGTCGTTCGCCGCCGTGGACGCCGGTGCCTTGGCCAAGCCGCGACATCTTGATGCCGGTGCGGCCCAGCTCGACGATCGGCGGGGCCGGCGGCTTGTCGGCAGTGGCCGCCGTGTTGTTCGATGCCGCCGCAGGACTTGTTTCGGCGGCCCGCAGCGAGCTGGTGGCACTCCATGCGGCGGCCGCTGTGGCCGTCGCGCCCAAAAACCGGCGGCGATCAATCGGTTCCATGGCTGCGCGTCTCCCAAAATTGGCTTCACGAGAACATCACGGTCCGGCCGCGCCGCATTATACAACGCGACTGGGCGGCACTTCAAATACGGCGGCTTCGAGCCATCGCGTCGAGATTCGTCGGCTTTTTATTCACGCTTGGGCGTCGTCAAGTAAACCGGGTTGACTTCGACTTACGACGAGCGCGCGCTCGAGCCGGAAAAAGGTTGAAGTCAGGCCACGGAATGTGGTAGGGTCGACGCGGGGCGTGGTGCGCAGAGGAAGTTGTCCGTCTCTCGGTTGCGCATTCTCGGATGCTTGTTGCTATCGGGCATTCTGCTTGTTGCGGCAGGATGAGGCGGGGCAGCCGATGTACAAGTCCCTCTCGAGTTGGTAATCGGTTGCCTCTCAACGATTTAGGCATTAGCGCACTGGCGCAAAAAGTTCGCACCCCCTAAACGGGAGGGTCCCCACGCCTGTTCGGCTCACGGATTGCAGTAGTTAATCTCCGCGGATTGTAGCGCAGGTTCAAGTGGGGTGATGTCCTTGTGGGCGGAGAGTGGGCTTCGTGCGAGCCGCGGGCCGATCCAGTTTTGCGCAGCGTGAAGCG
>DASXWB010001012.1:0-5811 GCA_036503915.1 Lacipirellulaceae bacterium
GGGCCAGAAGCGTTTCGACACCCTTCCCTTTGGGAGAGGGCAGGGCTTCGGCCGTGTCGGGCACACGGCGCACGGATTTGCCGTGTGCCGGGTCGCAGCCGAATGGTCAGGGCGCCTTGCTTTGGGGCGATTTCCCCTCGCCCCGGCCCTCTTCCGCCACGGCGGATCTGCGACCCGGAGGGAGAGGGAGTTTTTGAAAGGACCCACGCCAGCCGGACCATTTCCATGAGAAGTCCCTGACCGCACATCTTAAGCGGCTTTCGCCTTAACATTGTGTGAGATAGCATGTTAGGAGTATGACGCTCCGCCGCGCTTCGCTACTGCTGCCCTGCCGCCGCTTGGACGATTTTCCCACGCATCTCACCGGGCAGGCCGCGGCCGACTTGCTTGCCGCCTGGACCGCCTTGTGGCACCCGTCGCTCATCGATGCGACGGGCCGACTGCCGGGGTGGCATCCGGCCGATGAGCCGCCTGATCCTGCGGAGCTAGAAGACGAATTGATCATTGTTCCGTCAGCGAGCCGGGAGCGACTGGCCAGCGATTGGTGCGAGCGAGTACGCACTGCCGGGCCGAACAATCGTCCGCCCGTGCACGCACACACATCCAGACAGGAAACAATTGCTGCAGCGCTCGCGGCCGCATCGATCGCGCCAAATCAGGTGGCTCGCGACGTCGCGGCAGATTTCCTGGCGCTTGGTTTCGCACACCTTCAGGTGGAGCTGCTTACGCGGGCGATGCATTACACGCCTGTTCTCGATGATGAGCAGTTCGCAGGCGCCGTCGTGGCGGCGTCACATGCTGCCGTTGCCGGCAAGGATTCGCTGGCGCGCGAAGAACTGGGCCGCGCGTTCGACCTGTTGGCCGATGCCCGCAATCATGTCTACGCGGTGGATTTTTACGTTGTCGACATCACGCTCCTGGCGCCGACGACGCTCGGCGAGCTGCTGCGCAGCAAACTGGCGGGCAGCGCGCCCACGAGCCTGCTGTTAACACAGGAACTCATCGAGCGCATGGCGCGCGAACATCCGGCCACATTGGCCGACTTTCGCCGCGCGCTGGAGGCTGGCACGGCCTGCATCCTGGGCGGCAGAGCCGATGCCAATACCACCGGCTGGGAATCGCCGGAGTCGCTGCTGGCCGAGTTGACAAATTTCCAAGAAGCCGCAGCGCAGCATTTAGGGCGGGAATGCACGTCGTTCGGTCAATTCACGTCGGCGTTCTCTTTGCTCATGCCCGAGGCTCTTGCCGGGATGGGCTACAAGGCGGCTCTGCACGCCGCCTTCGACGGCGGGCAGCTGCCGCGCGCGTCGCAATGCAAGACGCGCTGGGGCGAGCGGGATGGGCCGTGGGTTGAAGCGCTATCGGCTTCGCCGCTCGATGTGGCGCGCCCCGAAACATGGTTGAAATTCGCCGAGCGGATTGGCGACTCGATTGCCCACGACTTCGTCGCGACCGTGCTTCTGGCCGGCTGGCCCGGAGAGGCCTGCGAATACTACGGCGACTTGTGCCGCGCGGCCGGCTTCAACCCGCTTTTGGGAAAGCTGGTCACGCTTGACGAATACTTCCGTGTTACTCGCGAGACCGACGATTGGTCAACATTTTTGCCGGCCGAGTATTCTGCATCGATTACGGCCCAGCGGCGCGCCGACAAAGTGCCGTCACGAAGCCGTGGCTTTCGTTGTGACGCGCACAATGCTCACCAGCAACTCGCGGCTGGTCTGTTGTCGATTGCCCCGACGGTTGCCGAGCAGGACGGCACCGAAAAACTCGCGCAAGACGTGGTTATCAATCCTTGGAACTTTGCCGCGACTCAGTTCGTTGAATTGAATCCAATCGAATTCGCTGGACACTGCTCAGACGCGGACCCCGTCCCAGGCCCTCACCCCAAGGGGGAGGGAGTTTTCGTGCTGCCGGATGTGCCCGGCTGCGGCTATGCGGTGCGAGAATCTGCAGCGTTGCCCGCGGTGCCGCTTGTCGAGGGCCATACGCTTCGCAATGAATCGCTCGAACTGACCGTAAGCGCCGCCACGGGCGGAATTCAGTCGCTGCGCACGCATCGTGACCGCGGCACACGCGTGTCACAGCGGTTGGTGTATCAGAAGTCTGGTGCAAGCCGCAGGCAATCGACGCTCGAACGAGGCGGCGCTAACCTCGACACGCAAATGATTGCCGACCAGCTCGAGATTGGTCGCAACGACAGCGTCGTCGGCGAGATTATATCTTATGGGCGAATTCTGGACGCGTCGGGCGAATTGCTCGCGCGATTCACGCAGACGGCGCGATTAGTGCGTACATTGCCCGCGGCGATTCTTGATATTCAGCTTGATTGCATGAAACTGCCGACAGGCGAGCGGTGGAATTCCTATTTCGCCAGCCGGCTGGCATGGAGCGATGAAGCGGTCACGTTCCGCCGCGGCGTGCAATGGACGGCGCGCGACGTAGCGCGCCAACGCATCGTATCGCCCGAATGGATCGAAGTGTCCAGTGGCGAGCAGAATATCGTCTGCCTTGCACTGGGGCTGCCGTATCATCGGCAGGCAGCGCCGACATGGCTTGACACGCTGCTCGTCACGGAAGACGAGGATCGGCGGCAGTTTCAAATCGCGATTGCCTTGGATTCCATGTATCCCACACAGGCGGCGCTTGCATTAGCAACAGCCGGCAGGCCGACGTTGGCGATGTTGCCGGGGCCGCTGCCTGCATCGCGCGGCTGGTTCTTGCACGTGAGCGCGAGAAACGTGCTTCTGACATATTGCGAGCCGCTCGGCCCAGAGCGCGCCGGTATTAGTTGCCGGTTGCTAGAGACCGAAGGCCGGCATGCGGAGGCCACCATATCAGCGTTTCGGCCGTTTCGCTCCGCGCAGACCACCGATTTCCGCGGCAACGCAAAGTCGCTATTATCAGTCGTCGACGGCAGAGTGGTTCTCGACGTCGCGCCGCACCGTTGGATTCAATTCGAGGCGGAATGGTGATTTTGATAGTTGTTAGTGGACAGTTGATAGTGGTTTTGATTTTGACTTCAACTAACAGCTAACCACTATCCACTAGCAACTCCTTCCATGATCGTCACCATCGATGGACCCGCCGGCGCAGGAAAGAGCAGTGCGGCGCGCGGCCTTGCGCGGCGCTTGGGCTATCGATTTCTTGATACGGGCGCGATGTATCGCGCGGTGACTCTCGCGGCGAAAGAGCGAGGGATCGACCTGGCCGACGGCGAGCAACTGGCCGAGCTTGCCCGGCAGATCCGTGTCGAGCTGGCCGACGATCGTGTCCTCGTCGATGGTCGGGACGTGACGCAGTCGATTCGCCGATTCGAAATCACCACGTCGATTCACCACGCGGCCGACAACCCGGATGTACGGGCGCAGCTCGTGCTTTGGCAACGGGCGGCAGCGCAAGGCGCCGATGTCGTCACCGAAGGCCGCGATCAGGGAACGGTCGTGTTTCCCTTCGCCGAGTGCAAAATCTTTCTTACGGCCGACGAGCACGAACGCGCCCAGCGGCGGCACCGCGATCTCGTCGCGCGCGGCGAGAACATTCCCTTCGACGAAGTGCTCGCCCACCAGCGACTTCGCGACCAGCGCGACTTGACACGCCCCGTGGGTGCGCTCATGAAAGCACCGGATGCAATTGAAGTCTCGACGGACGGCCTGTCCGCCGACGAGGTTATCGCAAGGCTAGAACAAATCGTGCGCTCCAAGCAATCTCCGTAGAGTGAGCACGGCCCACCACGAATCGCGCATACATTTGATGGGCGGTGCCCACCCTACAGCAATGACGCAAGTAATCAAAGAACGGACGCGTGGACACATCGAGCGCGGCGATGGAACTGAGCCGCCGTCACGCACCGTCAGCCGCCAGCCGACCTCGAGCGCAATGCAATCCGTGCTGGCGCGTCTCTGGTATGCGGTGCTTTGGTCGCCCTGTTGGGCTATCAGCCAGATCTATTTTCGGTATCGCTACTCAGGTCGCGGCAACGTTCCACGGACCGGTCCCGTGCTGCTGGTGGCCAATCACCAAAGCCACTTGGATCCTGTGTTGGTCGGCATCGCCTGCCCGCGGCAGCTCAAATACCTCGCGCGGCAAGGCCTGTTTTTCTGGCCGTTCAGCTTGTGGATTCGCTCGCTGGGCGCTGTGGCGATCGATCGGGAGCGCGGCTCGATCGGGGGAATCAAAACGACGCTGCGCCTGCTGAGCCAGGAGTATGCGGTCGTCGTGTTTCCCGAAGGCAGCCGTACGCCGGACGGCCGGCTGCATTCGCTCTTGCCGGGCTTTTGCCTCTTGGCCCGTCGCAGCGGCGCGACCGTTGTGCCGGTTGCGATTGACGGAGCATACAAGGCCATGCCGCGCGGCAGCTTGTTCCCTTTGCCGGAGCCGATCGGGCTGGTGTTTGGTCCGCCGATTCGCAAGGAAGAGGTTGACGGCTGGAGCGACAAACAATTGATCGAGGTTGTGACCGACCGAATTGCGAGGGGACTGTCGCAATTGAAACGACAGTGACCAGCCGGAGGCCAATAGCCGCCGAGCTACGCTCGGACGGCTACCGCAATTGGAAAACGGCAATCGTTTAGCGGTTGCCGCTCTTGCGGACGTGCATGGGCTGCACTTTCGGCCGCAGCTTCGATTGGTCCATTTTCTTCCGCAGGTGGGCAAACTTCGTGGCCGGTTTGCGTCCGGCCGGTTTCTTCGACTGTGACATAAGACGATCCCTGTTGAGTTACTTACCTTAAGACGATGAAGACAAGACAAGTTCCAGCACACATGCAAGCACGACCATCATCAGCATAACATACCCATCCGCGCGGTCGACATGGCCGCCGGAACCAAGACCGAAGTGAGCGCCGAGGCCATGCCACAACCAAAGCCCTGTTGGAATAGTAACGAAGCCGAACAACCAAAGCAACATGGGCGCGGCACCGTGACCGAGCAGATCGCCAGCATCGCCGATGCCGCCGATCGATCCAAACGACAAGTACGCCCCGTTGGCCACAAGGCAGAAGCCTGCGAAGAATTGAAAAAGGTAGCATACGCGCAATCTTGCAACGCAAGCCGCCACGAGCGCCACCGTCGGCAATAGAACGCCGACGATCGGGCCCATCCAGGCCACAAACTGCGGATGCGGATTTGCGGCCAGGCGCGTCTGAGAAATTGTGGCCGGATGCAGAATCACCTGAGCCACGCGCCCGCCGCTCAGCATCGCGCCAACGACGTGGCCAAGCTCGTGCACCGCTTGCATCGCCAGCCATGAAAACGCCAGCGTAGAACCGATGAGCACGAGCTGGTGTTGGCGTTTCATAGTTTCTGCGGCTCAATACAATATTCGCATGGACGGGGCCAGCTCACATCCTTGGTATCGACGGGCGCTGCCGGTGGCGCTTCTCGGCAGCGTTCTGATGTGGGCCGCGCTGCCGCCGCTCGCGTTGGGGCCGCTGGCATGGATTGCTCCGGTGCCATGGCTGCTGCTGATACGCCGCGGCGAGCTTGCCGGCCGGCGGCCGTACCTGGCGTTGTGGCTGGCCGGATTCGTGTTCTGGCTCCTGGCGATTCACTGGCTGCGGCTGCCGCATCCGGCCGTTTACGCTGGCTGGCTCACGTTGTCTGCGTATTTGGCGTGTTACGTCCCGCTGTTCGTCGCGTTGAGCCGCGTCGCTGTGCACTCGCTCAGCCTGCCGTTGTGGCTCGCCGCGCCGATCACTTGGACTGGCTTGGAATTGGCCCGTGCTCACGTGATGACTGGCTTTTTGATGGGCTCGCTCGCACACTCGCAGGTGCACTGGACCACTGTCATTCAGATCAGCGACATCGTCGGCG
>DASXWB010001013.1:0-1907 GCA_036503915.1 Lacipirellulaceae bacterium
GTGTCCCAAACCGTGCGCACGACGGCGCCGGGCGTGCCCTCGGTTCCAAATCCGCCCTGGCCATGTTTCCACTCGCCGTCGTCGAAGTTCGGCTCCTGCCAACCTTCCGGCGGCTCTTCAGTCGTGTAATGCCAGTTCTGCGGCGTCTGCGCGCTGGTTTCCACGAGCGTCCGCAGCCGCGGCGGCGGCAGATACAGTTTGCGCGCCGCCTCGGTAATCCGCCGCTCGTCCATCTTCACGATTTCGCGGTCATAGGTCATGAGGCCGTTGACCTCGATCTCGACGTCCGTCGTTTGCGTGTAAGCGGCCGCCGACAATCCGCGGCCGATGAGAGGCCGCATTTCGGTGAGCAGATTCACGTACGCGTCCGTTAAATCATCGGCGTTGTTGTACGAAACGTAGCCCCAATTCTCTTCGTCCTGCCATGTGTGGCCGGAAACCGGCATGCCAAGGCCCCCGAACTCGCCCAGCACCACGACGCGATCCGCCTCCGGCTCGCGCATCCCCGGCCCCGGATAGCTATGCATATCCGAAACGTCGCCGCTGCCGCGGTCATGCCAGCCGCTGGCTTCGTTCACCGGCCGCGACGGATCATATTCCTTGACCCACGCCACGACCTCCGGCGTCTCATGCTGGCCCCATCCTTCGTTGAACGGCACCCACATCACGATCGACGGATGATTCACCAGCGCGTCGATCATCGCCTGCAGCTCGCGGCGAAAGTTGGCCCGGCTCTCCGCGCGCCGGCCCACATTGCCGCTCGGCATATCCTGCCACACCAGAAGCCCCAGCCGATCGCACCAATAGTACCAGCGGTCGCACTCGTATTTCACGTGCTTGCGGGCCATGTTCATCCCCAGTCGCTTCGTCATCTCGATGTCGTATTTCATCGCCTCGTCGCTGGCCGGTGTGTACAACCCATCCGGCCACCAGCCCTGATCCAGCGGCCCGTATTGGAACAGCACCTCGTTGTTGAGCCACAGCCGATTGATGCCCTCATCATCTTTTTTGACTTCGATTTTTCGCATGCCAAAGTAGCTTTGCACCGAGTCGATGGTTTCTCCACCGTCGAGGAGCTGCACTTCCAGGTCGTACAGGTTCGGCTCATCCGGCGACCACAGCACCGCATCCGGAATGGCGACTTCGATTGCCGCACCCGCGGCTCCTTGCCCTTCGCCAACCGGCATGCCGTCGCGCAGCGCCTTGACGCGCACAACTTCCCGTTCGTCCGCTGTCGTGCTGACTTTCACCGTCACGACGCCGCGATCGATGTCCGGCACAATGCGCAGTGACTCGATGTGACGCTCCGGCACCGCCTCGAGCCACACCGTCTGCCAGATGCCGGTCACCGCCGTGTACATGATGCCGCGCGGTGCGAGTACTTGCTTGCCGCGTGGCTGGTTACCGGTATCCGTCGGGTCCGAAACCGCGACCATGATTTCGTTCTCGCCATCTTCGAGCGCGTCGGTGATGTCGAAAGTAAACGGATCGTAACCGCCCGCATGCTCGCCGACCTGCTGGCCGTTGACCCACACGGCGCACTTCCAATCCACAGCGCCAAAGTGCAGCAATAGCCGCTGGTCATCGCCCACCGCCGGCGGCGAAAAGTTCCGCCGGTACCACAGCCGCTCATGCGGCTGCACGCCTTTCTTCACGCCGCTAAGTGCCGACTCAATCGCGAACGGCACGAGGATTTCGCCGTCCCACTCCGATGGCTTTTCCTCCGATGCCGGCCGGATGGCATAGCTCCAAAGCCCGTTGAGGTTCACCCAATCCTCGCGCGACATCTGCGGCCGCGGGTATTCGGGCCACACGCGCTCCGGAGAAACATCCTTGGCCCAACGCGTCGCCAGCGGCCCCTTGGCCGGCTCCCAGGCCCGACTCTCACCGGCGTGCAACATGGCCAG
>DASXWB010001014.1:0-4548 GCA_036503915.1 Lacipirellulaceae bacterium
GCAACGATTTTCTGGCCGTGTACGCGGCCGAAGCATGGGCCGTCGAGCGGGCACGACGCGGAGGCGGCCCGACGCTCATCGAGCTTGTCACATACCGCCGCGACGCTCACTCCACGAGCGATGATCCAAGCCAGTATCGCGCCGCCGATGAAGCCGAGCATTGGCCCGGCGGCGACCCCATCGAGCGGCTCAAACAGTATCTCGTAAACCTAGGCGAATGGTCTGATGACGCCCATCGGCATGTCGACGCCGCGATGGAACAGGATGTGGCCGCAACGTTTAAACAGGCCGAGAGCCTAGGTTCATCGTCGGATCACAGCGACTTTCCGGTGGAAGCGTTGTTTGATGACGTGTATGCGGCTGTGCCGCTACATCTGCGGCAGCAGCTCGATGAAGCGAAATCGGAAGAGAGCCCAATGAAACACGACTCGGCGATTTTGCCCTTTACTCCGTCCGACCAGCGTGCGGCCGGTTGATGCTGAATTCCCAGCCTGCCGAGGCGGGCGGATCGTAGTGGCTAGAGCTAGGTCGCATTCATTATGCCCACGATGAACATGATTCAAGCGATTCGCTCGGCGCTCGAGGTAATGCTCGAGCGCGACGAGCGCGTGTGCGTGTTCGGCGAAGACGTGGGCTACTTCGGTGGCGTGTTCCGGGCCACGCAGGGCCTGCAGCAGCGGTTCGGCCCGCAGCGGGTTTTCGACACGCCGCTCGCCGAGGGCGGCATCATCGGCATGGCCATCGGCATGGGCCTCAACGGCCTGCGCCCGGTGCCCGAAATTCAGTTTTCCGATTACATCTATCCCGCGTTTGACCAGATCACCAACGAGCTGGCCAAGCTGCGCTATCGCAGCGGCGGCGAGTGGACCGCGCCTCTGACGATTCGCGCCCCCAGCGGCGGCGGCATCCGCGGCGGACTGTTCCACAGCCAATCGCCCGAGGCCTACTTCACGCACACGCCCGGATTGTGCGTCGTCATGCCCTCGAATCCGCGCGATGCGAAGGGCCTGCTCGTCAGCAGCATCCAGAGCGACGACCCGGTGATCTTCTTCGAGCCGAAACGTTTGTATCGCGGCCCGTTCCATGGCGACCCGGAACATGTGCCCCCGTGGCGCGATCAACTGGAGGCTAATGTTCCCGAAGATTATTACGCGACACCTCTCGGCCAGGCTGCGCTTGTGCGTGAGGGTGACGACATCACGATCGTCACCTGGGGCACGATGGTGCATGTCGCGTCATCGGCGATTGACCAGTCCGAGCTCGACGCCGAGCTGATCGACCTGCGAACGCTGGTGCCCTTGGATTTGGCGGCGATCGTGGCCTCGGTCGACAAGACGGGACGTTGCATCGTGATTCACGAGGCGCCGCGAACATGCGGCTTTGGCGCGGAGATCGCCGCCCTCGTGCAGCAACACTGCTTTTGGAGCCTGGAAGCGCCCGTGGCACGGGTCACCGGCTGGGACACGCCCCTGCCTCACGCGCAGGAATTGCAATACATGCCGAGCCGCGACCGAATTGTGCGCGCGATGCAGACCGCGCTAGCGGCCTAAGGGCAAAGGACATTCAATCATGCAACCGATTATTTTCAAGCTGCCCGACCTTGGCGAAGGTGTCGTCGAAGCGGAAATCATCGCCTGGCACGTGCAGCCGGGCCAGCAGGTGATGGTGGATCAGCCGCTTGTCGATGTGATGACCGACAAGGCCACGGTGACGATCCCCAGCGGATTAGTAGGTCGCGTGCTTACGACGCACGGAAAAGTCGGTGAAATGGTCGCCGTGGGCGCTGAGTTGGTGAGCTTTGATACGGCGACGCCGCAAATGAAAGATGGGGAGAGGGGAAGACAGGGAAATGGGGAGACAAATCAGCAAGAGCTTTCCGCACTCACTCGCCATCTCCCCCTCTCCCATTCTCCCCCTCTACGCGTTGCCGCGACGGAACTATGTAAGCTCGTTCCCGCTCAGGCCAGCCCGGCCGTGCGGCGGCGGGCCCGCGAGCTTAACGTTGATCTAGAACACGTGCACGGCAGCGGCCCGAACGGCCGCATCACGCATGCAGACATCGACGACCACCTGCGCAGCGAATTCGCTCCGCCCGCGCCGCGCCGCCGGCCCAGCAGCCGGGAAGACCGGCTGCCGGGTGCCCGCGGCTCGCACACGACCGAGATCCAGATGGTCGGCCTCCGGCGGAGGATCGCCGAGAAGATGGTGGTCAGCAACACGCAAATCCCGCACTTTACTTACATCGAAGAAGTCGACATCACCGAGCTGGAGTCGCTCCGCGAGCATCTCAACGAGAGCCGCACGGACGGCCAGCCGAAGCTCACCTATCTGCCCTTTATCATGCTCGCGGTCTCGCGCGCCCTGGGCCGCTTCCCGCAGCTCAACGCGCACTATGACGTGAAGCGCGAAGTGATCACGCGGTTCGAAGCGGTGCACCTGGGCGTGGCGACGCAGACTGAGCGCGGCTTGTGCGTGCCTGTGGTTCGACACACCGAGAGTATGGATCTGTGGCAGGCGGCGCGCGAGATGCGCCGCATCACCGAGGCGGCGCGCAACCAGTCGATCTCGCGTGACGAGCTGGCTGGCTCCACGTTCACCGTCACGAGCCTGGGCCGCATGGGCGGCCTGGCCGCAACGCCCATCATCAATCACCCCGAGGTAGCCATCCTCGGCATCAACAAGGCGATGGATCGGCCCGTCGTGCGCAATGGCCAGGTCGCGATCCGCTGCATTTTGAACCTCTCTGGCTCGTTCGACCACCGCGTGGTCGACGGCGCCGACGGCGCCGCCTTCATCCAATGCGTCAAGGATTATCTGGAGCACCCCGCGACGATCTTTATTTGAGCGGGGAGCACGGAGCAGGGAACTTTTTAGCCGCGAGCCGCGCACCACGCCAAAGGCGTGGTCGTGCTCGCAGGCTGCGCTTTCTTGCCCTTGACCGCACCGACATAATTCAGCATGGCACGATGGTCCCATAGCTCGGGAGACGACCATGCGACTAGATTCCGATATTCCCTGTGAAAAACTAACACAGATTGCAGATGACGCACCAAAGGACGCCAATACTTCGCAGCCGGTGAATCGCCCTCCAATTGACGACGACGATTTGCTGGACGCCTACTCTCAGGCCGTGATCCACGTCGTGGAGACGGTTTCTCCCGCGGTGCTCAGCATCACGGGCCGCGATGCGGGTGGCCGCGGCGGCGCGGGCTCTGGGTTCATCATCACGCCGGACGGCTATGCGCTCACCAACAGCCACGTCGTCGAAGAGCGCCAGCGGCTAACGGCGGAAACGGCCGAAGGCGACCGGTTGCGGGCTGAAATCGTCGGCGACGACGCGGCCACCGATTTGGCCGTCGTACGCCTGGCCGCAAACGGCCTGCCTTACGCTCAGCTCGGCGATAGCGACCTCTTGCGCGTTGGCCAACTAGTAATCGCCATGGGGAGCCCGCTGGGCTTGCAGTCGACTGTGTCCACAGGCGTGGTGAGCGCTCTGGGCCGCAGCATGCGCGCGCGAGACGGCCGGCTCATCGAAAACATCATTCAGCACGCCGCCCCGATCAACCCCGGCAACTCGGGCGGGCCGCTCGTGGATTCGCGCGGCCGCGTGGTCGGCATCAACACGGCGATCATCGCCATGGCCCAAGGTCTCGGTTTTGCGATTCCCTCAGGCACCGCCGAGTGGGTGCTTCAGGAAATCCTCGCGCACGGCCAAGTGCGCCGCCGCCAGCTCGGCATCGTCGCCCAAGTAACTCGCCTGCCGCGCTCGCTGGTTCGCGAGCTCGACCTGCTGGCCGATCAAGGCGTCGAGGTCCGCGACGTCGTTCCGCGCGGTATCGCCGACCGCGCCGGCATCCGCGCGGACGATATTATCGTCGCGCTGGCAGGCCGGCTCGTCACCTCCATCGACGATCTCCACCGGCTGCTGATGACCATCCCGGCCGACCAGGGCTTCGAGCTGACAATCATCCGCGGCGAAGTGCTGCGAACCGTTCATGTCGCCCCTGCCGATGTGTAGCGCATTCGCTGCGGCTTTCGCCGTTCCGACTCGTGTTCGTATGAATTACAATAAGCTATATGCCGAGGATCAGTGAGTTTTATGGCATCGTTATTGAGATGTATTGGAGTGATCATAACCCGCCACATTTCCATGCAAAGTATGCGGAACATCGCGCCGAAATCGACATCCGTACGCTGGGGACGGCTAGAAGGATGGTTGCCCACGAAAGCGCGAAGTTTGGTTACGGAGTGGGCTAGCTTGCACCAAAACGAATTGCTTGCGCAATGGCAGCGAGCTCGTAATCACGAATCGCTCAACAAGATTGAGCCGTTGCATTAGAACGGAGCAAACATGCCCGAGATTAATCGAGTAACCGCAGCACGGGTTCTGGCGGATCATGTCCTTGAACTACAATTCGCCGACGGATTCACCGGGCAACTCGACCTAACACCCGCTCTTTGGGGACCTGTATTCGCGCCGCTGAAAGATCCGTCGTATTTCCGACAAACGCGCTTGGAAGACGACACGATTCGCTGGCCCAACGACGC
>DASXWB010001015.1:0-3909 GCA_036503915.1 Lacipirellulaceae bacterium
CGCCTTCGCAGGAGTCGTTGGACAGGCTGCCCCTTGCGCGGGCAAATGACTGGCGGTCCAAAACGCGGATGCTGCGAAAACTGGCACTCACCGTGGCCGTATGGGCGCTTTATGTGCCTCATCTTGCCATTCTGAGATTTCTGGGCCCTCGATTCGGCCCCGCTTGGGCTCGTGGATTAGCGCGTGTCCACTGGTTATTGACCTTTGTCGGGGCACAGCGCTCGGTGCGCGGTATTCTCCAGGAGTTGCACCCCTACTTTGAAACGCAGCTGAGTGTGCCAGCTATCCTGCGCAAGCACCTGGAGCTGAAGCACGAGTGCTTCGCTCGTTTCAAGCTGTTCAACCGGCCTCAGCATATTGGCGGCGATTCGGGCCTGATCTGGGAAGTTGATCCAGAGATGACGGCAATTTTTGATCGCGCCAAGTCGTCGCCCAACGGCCTTATTATTCTGGGATATCACTTCGGATTCTTTCGGCTGTCGGCGAGTGCGATCCCGCAAATCTTTCCATCGTGCAACGCAGTCTACGTCAGCAATCGCACGGCCCATTATGCCGGGGACACGGTGGACGCCGTTGCGGACATGGCGCTCGAAACAGCGTTGTGGGCGGACCAGCAAACCGGCGCGCGGATGCACTACCTGGAGCCGGAAAGGTCCGTCGTGCGCCTTTACCGAATGCTGCTGGCCGGTGAGACGGTGGCCCTGGCCGCCGACGGGGCATTGGGCAAAGACTTTTTCGACGTTCCATTTCTAAACGGCAAATTGCGATTGCCGTGCGGCTGGGCGCGGTTGGCCGCAGCCACCGGCGCTCGCGTGCTTATCCTCGTGGATACGCAAATCGATCATCGACGGCGGCGCGCATGGATCTTCGATCATGTGCAGGTCGACGATAACTCGCCGACGGCGATTTACGACGCGGTCGCCGAATCGGCGCGCATCCTGGAGCGTTTTGTTCGCCGTGAACCGTGGGCGTGGCACCCGTGGCAGCGACTGCAGTTTGAAAACGCCGAGGATGGTTCACGAGTCCTGGTCATACGAGAACTGGGAAGAAATCAAGGAACTTGTTCGGGTGCGGCAAGACTGGAGAGCGAGCAGCAGCATCTCTGAACGACCGGGAAGCGCCAATGCTTTGCGTAGACAAATCACCTGCCCTGGCGGATTCGGGACACTAATCGCAGACAAATCGATGCACATGAGCTCAACACTTGCACCAGCTGCCGAATTGAACGATCCGCAGCGATCGAGCGTCCCTCGTGTTGCGGTGCTCACGAACTCATTGACGCCATACCGCATACATCTGCACAAGCGTATTGTGGCGGAAGTGCAAGAAGTCGAACTTTGGTCGCTGGCCACGCACGCCAACGCGTACAAGCGCTGGTCGGGTTCCGCCGTTCCGGCGGCCATTCGCCCAGTCGAATTTGGCAACGGCGAGCCGACCACGGAGCAGACACAACTTCGCTTTTCGGTGCGCGAGTGGCGTAAGGCCGGACGGATTATTGGCTGGCTCGAGCAGCATGAGGTGGCCGCCGTCTTCTGCCAAGGCTGCGGCGATGTTGGCCGGCTGCGTGTTCTTCGCTGGTGCCATCGCAACCGGATCCCTTGTTTTTTAACGGGCGACTGCAATATCCGCAGCGACCGCTGCGCGGGCGTGCGCCGCCTGGTGAAGCGGGCCGTGTTTCGGCGTGCCGTCGGTTGGGCATACGGCATTATGCCCTGCGGCGAATATGGTCGCGCGCTGTACGAGCGATACGGGGCCTCGAACAAGCCGACGATATTTTTTCCTTTCATTCCCGACATCGAGCTGTTTGAAAACCCGCCGGCTGACGCACTGGAAAGTGCACGACGCCTGTTCGATTTGGACCCTCAGCGGCGCAGAGTGCTGTTCTCGGCACGCCTCATGCGCGTGAAGCGGCCTGACCTGGCAATTAAGGCATTTGTGGCCATCGCAAGTTCGCGGCCGGGCTGGGACCTCGTGATGGCCGGCGACGGCCCGCTGCGCAGTGAGCTGGAAGCAAGTGTGCCTGCCGAGCTGAAGCAGCGAATCGTTTGGACTGGCTTTGTGCACGACCAGCGCGAGCTGGCGGGCCTGTATGCGCAATGCGACTCGTTGTTGCTACCAAGTGATAAAGAGCCGTGGGGTGTTGTGGTCGTCGAAGCGGCCGCCGCGGGTTTGGCGATTATCGCGTCCGACGTCGTGGGAGCGTCTCCGGAACTGGTAAGGGCGGATCGAAACGGGTCGGTGTTTCCGGCCGGCGACTTGGAGGCACTGGTGGCGGCGCTAGAGCGAGTAACCGACGAAGCGAACATCGACCGGATGCAGAACGAGTCGCGCCGAGTGTTGTCGGAGTGGCTTGCGGATGCGGATCCGGTGCTCGGCTTTCGCAAAGCGCTCGTCACATGCGGAATTTTAGATAACAAATGCCAGCAGCCACGCGCGTTGCCAGTAAACGGACGGCACGCCGACAAGGTTTTTGCGGCCAACTTTTGAGAGCATCTAACAATATGAACCGCCAAGTGGGCCACGACATTCCAAGAAGCCCACAGTCGTACTTGGCGATCCCGGCGTTCTTGGCGGGTTAAGTCATTTTTGTTAGAAGCTTTGAAAACCGTTTAATGCTCAGCAGAGTCCAGGGGCAACGTTTTATGACACCAATTTAAGCTCATTCATGTTCAATCATCATCCCCGAAAAGTGCGCCGGACCAAAACAAAGCTGCTATCGCGTTTGCGTCGAACCAGCCGCCGCGCGCTGCATGTGGAAGTTTTAGAGGAGCGCCGCCTGCTGGCGGGCGACGTTCTTTTTCGAGTTAATGCCGGCGGCCCGCAGTTGGCCGCCGACCCCATCTGGGAAGCCGACACAGCGGCAAGCCCATCGCCGTACAGCAATGCGCTGTCCGGAAATTCGGCGACGAATTCGACGAGCGCGGCCATCAACATGTCGCACGCCTCGATCCCGGCCGGCACGCCCATGGCGCTCTTTCAAACCGAGCGCTTCGACAAGCCAGGCCTGCCGAACCTCGAATGGAATTTCCCGGTTTCTCCCGGTGAATATGAGGTGCGGCTGTATTTCGCCGAGACTTGGAGCGGCGCGTTTGCCACGGGCATTCGAATATTCGACGTCAACATTGAAGGCGTGAAGGTGCTCGACAATTACGACATCTTTGCGGACGCCGGTGCGCTAACCGGAGTCGTCAAAAGTTTTATCGTGACCAGCGATGCCAACATCGACATCGACTTTCTCCGCGACACACAGAATCCGATCATTAAAGGAATCGAAATCTTAACCAGCGGCGACGAACAGCTTGGATCGCTGGCAGCTTCCAGCAGTTCATTGGATTTCGGCACGGTCGTCATCGGTCAAACCGCCACGCGGCAACTCACACTAACCAACAACGCGCCTGCCGGCTCGCCGAGCGTGACCATCGATCCTGCGCAGACGTCGATCTCGCCCAGCGGATCGCCGTTCAGCTTCAGCTATCAGCAGACGTCGCCAATTGTCCTGGCGCCGGGCCAATCAACCGTCGTGACCGTTGCTTACGCGCCCACCAGCAATGCCTCGAATTCGGCAACGCTGAGCGTTCCGCACAGCGGAGCGAATTCACCGCTGAGTATCGCGCTTAGCGGCACCGGCGCGACGCAGATTCCGATCAGTTTTGGAAAATCCACGCTGGCAGGCACGGTGAATCTCGATCGGCCGACGTCGCTGCAGTTCGGCCCGGACGGACGGCTGTATGTCTCCCAGCAAAACGGCTTGATCCGCGCGTACACCATCGCACGCGATGGTGCGAACGATTACCGAGCTGTCTCCGAAGAAACCATCTCGCTAATTCAGCAAATCCCCAACCACGATGACGACGGCACGCTGAATTCCAGCGTGAACACGCGCCTTGTCACTGGTTTGCTCGTAGCGGG
>DASXWB010001016.1:0-5944 GCA_036503915.1 Lacipirellulaceae bacterium
ATTCGCTTGCTTTCGGCCACCGCTTCGGTTAGTGTACATATGTTTACTAACCCCGGACGCGGTCGATGGAGTTCATAAACGGATCGCAGGAAGTGGCATCGATTTGATTCATGGGCGCGTGGGGATGGCCACTCGGCGCGCCGGGGCCTTCCGTCTCACCGACGTCACACCGACGGGAATCCAGTGGCTTTGGCCAGGGCGCATCCCGTTTGGCTACGTGACGCTCCTGGTCAGCGACCCCGGCGCGGGTAAGAGTCTCGTGGCACTCGACGTCGCCGCCCGCGTCTCCACCGGTCGCTCCTGGCCAGACCAGGCTTCCGATCTGAACCCTGAACCCCAAACTCTGAACCCTTCCTCCGTCCTCGTCCTCAATATCGAAGACCATTTCGCAAGCACGGTGCGTCCGCGCCTCGACGCGCTGGGCGCCGATTGCTCGCGGATTATCGGTATGTCTCACGTACCGGGCGAGGGTGTTTTTCACTTGCCCCAACCGGTGGCAATCAACCGTGACATCAATCGGATCGAGGCGATGCTTCGCGAGATCCCCAATTGCCGGCTCATGATCCTCGACCCGATCACGGCGTTTTTCGGCGACACCAGCAATCGCTCCACCGGCAACATATGGAAGGTGCTCTTAAACCTCTCCTGGCTCGCTGCCTCGGCGAACCTGGCCGTCCTCGCCGTGAGCCACGTCCGCAAGAAAGAAGGTGCGGCCATCCACAGCGCACTTGGCAGCCTGGCGTTCATGGCGGCTGCCCGCACCGCCTGGACGATCGCCCCAGACCCCGACGACGCGGGCCGGCGCCTGTTCTTGCCCCTCAAAAACAACCTTGCCGAGAGCGCCGGCGGGTTGGCGTTCACCATTGAATCCACTCCATCCGGCGGCAGCCCCATCGTCCGCTGGCTGCCCGATCGAGTCGAATCCAAGGCCGATTTAACCCTCGCACCGGGCCGCAAACTAGGCCGCCCCAACGACGAGCTCGAGCGCGCCGTCGCTTGGCTAACCCAGTATCTCGCACAAGGATCAACTCCCACAAATGACGTGCGCAGGGCTGCCGATGCCAACGGCATCGCATACCGTACACTGCGTCGCGCCTTTTGCGAAATCGGCGCTCAAGCCGTTCAAAGGGGATTGGGTCATAACCGACGCTGGTATTGGGAGCTTCCAGCTCAGATGTCCAAAAATCATAGTGAAGAGATTTGGACATCTGAGCCAAAATCAGCGAGAAGAGATTTGGACATCTGAGCCAGGTGAGCGAGAATCAGCCAACCACCTCTCACCTCTGACACCTGACACCTGACACCCAGGCATCCGCCTCCCGCCGCCGTGCAGTTGGCATATAATGGCCCTATCATGACCCGCCCGCGCATCTATCTCGACAACGCCGCCACTAGCTGGCCAAAGCCCGAGGCCGTTTATCGCGCCGTCGACCATTACCTGCGCGAAGTCGGCGGGCCCAACGGCCGCAGCGGCTATCGGGAAGCGCTCGAGGCCAACCGCATCGTCGAACGCGCACGCCGAGGCGTGGCCGAATTAGTCGGGGCTCGCGATCTGTCGCGGATCGTGTTTGGCTTTAACGGCACCGACGTGTTGAACCTGGCGATTCGCGGCATCGTGCGCTCGGGCGACCATGTCGTCACCACCGTATGTGAGCATAACTCGGTGCTGCGCCCGCTGCGGGCACTTCGAGAAACCGCGGATGTGAACGTCACCTACGTGCCCTGCGACGGCCAGGGGTTTGTGTCGCCCGATGATGTGCGCGCCGCCATCCGGCCCAGCACGCGTCTGGTTGCCGTTGTCCACGCATCGAATGTGACCGGCGCGCTTCAGCCCATCGCCGAAATCGGCAAGGTCGTCCGCGGCAGCAGCGCCTATTTCCTGGTGGATGCGGCCCAATCGCTCGGCCACGTGCCGATCGACGTCGGCCAGCTCGAAGTCGACCTGCTCGCCGCGCCGGGGCATAAGGGTTTGCTCGGGCCGCTCGGAACGGGGGTTCTTTACGTCCGGCCCGGCGCCGAGCGTGATCTGCAGCCGCTCCGCTGCGGTGGGACCGGCACCCAGAGCGAAGAAGATCGCCAACCCGATGGCTTGCCCGATAAATACGAGCCGGGCAACCATAATCTTCCGGGCCTGGCCGGCTTGGCGGCGGCGACCGATTTCCTTCGCACCGAAACGATCGAAGCGATCCACGCCCGCCACACGCCGCTCACCGCGCGGTTGCTCGAAGGATTGAGCGATGTGCCCGGCGTCACCATCCACGGCCCGCAATCAACTGCAAACCGCTCGAGCGTGGTCAGCATCACGGCCCTCGGCTACGACCCGCAGGAGCTCGCCGCGATGCTTGATGCCTCGCAACGGATCCAATGCCGCGCAGGCCTCCACTGCGCCCCGCGAATGCACGAAGCACTGGGCACCACCGCCGGCGGCGGCACGCTGCGACTCAGCCCTGGATATTTCACATCACTCGAAGAAATCGATACTGTCATTGCGACTCTCGCGGAAGTTTCAGCGATTTCGCCGCAACGAATTTAGAATGAACCACCAAGGTCACCAAGATGAGAGTTGTTTTTGACAGCGTGCAGGCGCCCTATCGCATAGAAATCTCTTCGTGCCTTCGTGGTAAACAAAACTTGATGTCAGCTGACGAACCGTGTTAAAGGACGGCGGCGTACTTGCCATCAGAGGACAAATGAACGATGACCACCAAGACACGAAGGACACGGAGATTCAGGCCGCACAATTCGACGAGCTTCCTGCCCGCACCGAAGACGTGGCCAGAGAAATCGTGGATGCGGCGATTAAAATCCACAAGGCATTAGGTCCGGGACTGCTTGCATCTGTATATGAAATCTGCCTCGGTCACGAACTCGCGCTGCGAGATATCCCGTTTCGCCGACAGCTTCCTCTACCCGTCGTTTATGAAGGAATACGGCTTGAAACCGGCTTTCGGATAGACGTGCTTGGGGACGATTGCGTAAATCGCCGAGATCAAAACCGTCGAGTGTATTACACCTCTACATGAAGCGCAGGTGCTGACCCATTTAAAGCTATCCGGAAAACGACTTGGATTTCTGTTGAACTTCAACGTTCCAGTAATGAAACAAGGGATTAAGCGCTTCGTCATCTGAATTCCATGAGCTGCTTTGTGGCCTTTGTGCCCTTCGTGCCTTCGTGGTTAAAAACGAAATGAGCAATGAATCAACCGCCCCCTGGTACAAGGACGGCCTGCGCTTCCAATGCACCGGCTGCGGCGACTGCTGCACCGGTGCGCCCGGCTACGTATGGGTCAACAAGGAAGAGATCGCCGCGCTCGCTGCGTTAGTTGGCGTGGACGTTGCGACGTTTGAATCACGATACGTGCGCGATGTTGGTGTGCGGAAGAGCCTCAAGGAGCACCGCAACGGCGACTGCGTGTTCTTCGACGGCAAGACGCGCAAATGCCGCGTGTACTCGGCCCGCCCGCGCCAATGCCGCACCTGGCCGTTCTGGGAATCCAACCTGCGTACGCCGGAAGCCTGGTCGCACACGTGCGAGGTGTGCCCCGGAAGCGGCACCGGCCCGCTGGTTCAGCTCGAGCAAATCGAATCGCAAAAGGCCGCCATTCGCATTTAAGCTGGAAACCGAATTACATAGCCCGGCCATCTT
Organism: Lacipirellulaceae bacterium; assembly: GCA_036503915.1. Taxonomy (GTDB): domain Bacteria; phylum Planctomycetota; class Planctomycetia; order Pirellulales; family Lacipirellulaceae; genus JABDGM01. The sequence goes on from DASXWB010001016.1 coordinate 3,647, forward strand.
GGCCGGGAAGAGTACACGACGCACATCCTGCCGGACCAAAATGGTCCGGCGATATGCGAAACCGACTTTGGCAATATCCGATGACTGGCTCAAGTTTGACGGTTAGGTGAGACGATCATAGCCGCGGCCAGCCGTTGTGCGGCTTTGACTCGTCGGCGATTCTAGCCATAAGTTGTTTTCGCGATTACGTTTATGGCGTGGTTCCCGGCCGTAGTCGAGGCCGGCGTTGAGCGAGTCACCGTTAAGTTCTTTGACAATCAGAGTTTAGCGAACCGTTCGCTCGTTGACCGACCCGTGGATCGATTTCATTCGAAATCCCCGCTGGCATCGGAGCAAGCGACCGCGCTCGTCTCGTCAATCTTGACACTAGTACTTGGCACAATTACACTTGGGTCATGAGAAGCACCGCCCGCTGCGGTGTCGTTTTGGGCCGCTCGGCCGATCTCATAGGGGATTCCAAACGTGACCAAGAAAGAGATCGTCAAGACCATTTCCGAGGAGATCGGGCTGACTCAGCTCAAGACGAAGGAGATCGTTCAAAAGACATTCGATGCCATCGTGGAGACGCTGGTTGAAGACCACCGCATCGAGCTACGAAACTTTGGCGTTTTCGAGGTCAAACGGCGGGCCGCTCGCAAGGCACGCAACCCTCGCACCGGCGATAAAGTCTTTGTGCCAGAGAAGTTCGTGGTCACCTTCAAGCCGGGCAAAGAGATGGAAGAACGAGTCCGGGAAATGGAGCGGCGCGCGGCCGAACAGGCTGGTTTTGTGCCATCCAATGGCGCGGCCGGTGCCGAAACTCCTTCCACGCCAACGCTTTAGCACGGTGCACGGCATTCCGGCGTAGGCTCGTAGTGCAAGCATCGCTCGAATCACGCCGTGAAATCGAAATGCCCTCGGCGCATTAGGTGGTTCCCGTTATTCTTCCACCGCTTTTCCAGAAATTTATCGCATTGTCGCAGCGCTACGACCCACGCCTGCGCCCCGACTCTTCGCAGGATCGAATTCAAGGCAGTTGGTGCCGCTCGCAGTGGCCGCGTTGAGTTTATTGAACTTCGGCTCGCTGGCTTGTGGCCTGGAATCTTATCAAATATTGGCGATGATGCCGCGCGCCCCTTGGCGTAATGAAATGCTCACGGAGGAGTGGCGAGAATGCGAACTTTCCTGTTGGCAATCGTAACGGCGGCGTGGCTGGCCGCGAGTACTGGCTGCCTGATCCCGATGTACTCAGCGGACCCGGCCCGCCGCGCCCAGCAGCTTATTTTTACGTCAGAAGACCTGCGCACGTTTCTCGATGAGTGGGAGCGCATCTGGTTCCTCGACATGCCCAGCCACATGAAGCCGCTGCGCACTCACGGCGGGGTGATTTGATTTCGCGAAAAAGCGATTCGAATCAGGACGTTTTGAAATCGATCGTATCGCGCACCGCGTTAGAAGCGACCCTACCATTCGGCTGTGCTGCCGTCGCCTCGACAAGGGTGACCTGCGCGCGCGTTCGCTCAATCAGCGCTCCATCGACCTTGCCCGTCGTCTGATTCGTCCCGCGGAGCCGAGACGGGCTCTCACTGCAACCTAACGATTCTTGCGGAAAAAGCGTCGCTTATGTGGTGACATAAGCTTCGCCTCCGCGACGGTTTTGTCGACCCACTGTAACTGGTCGGCTGCATAATTGCCCCTATAGCGACGGGTGGGTAATATTGGACTTGAGATCCAAATCAGCGCGCAACGTCCTGCAAGGTAGTGCGGCAGAGTCGGCCAATGAATCGAATCTCAGCTTCACTCGTCGCCCTGTTCGCGCTTCTTCTGTTCTGCCGTGCTTCTGCGGCGAATGGTCATTTCACTCCGTACGTGTTGATGGAAAATGACGGCTCGCGCGAACCGGCCGATGCAGATCGGCTAATTGCCGTGAACGGCACATTGTTTTTTCGCGCCTTCAGTGGCTCTTTCAGTGAGGCGCTTTGGAAGAGCGATGGAACAAGGGATGGCACTGTCCGAGTCCATAGCGTCAGTCCGCCTGCTGGTGCCGAAGTTTTCCAAATCCAGGCTGCGGTTGGAGATACTCTTTTCTATGCTGCTAACATCCTCCAAGGAGGCGAACTATGGAAGAGCGATGGAACTGAGGTCGGCACCGTGCGCGTCAAAGACATTCGCCCTGGGCCGGACCGGAGCAGTCCGGGGTTGCTTAGCAACGTTGACGGGACACTATTTTTCATGGCCAATGGCGGCATTGGCGCTAGTGGGCTGTGGAAGAGCGACGGCACAGAACTGGGGACTAACTTGCTCCAGGCAGCGAATACA
>DASXWB010001017.1:0-6098 GCA_036503915.1 Lacipirellulaceae bacterium
CTTTTAGGAGTATCCCCAAGTGGCATCCGGCACCCATCTTTTCACAAGCGAATCTGTCAGCATGGGCCATCCCGACAAGTTGGCCGATCAAATCTCCGACGGCGTGCTGGATGCGCTTATCACCAAGGATCCCATGAGCCGAGTGGCTTGCGAGACGATGGTCACCACCGGCTTGGTGGTGATCGCTGGCGAAATCACCACGAAAGCCTACGTCGATATGCAGCGAGTCGTGCGCGAGGTGATTCGCGGCGTCGGCTACACCGATTCGCTCATGGGCATTAGCGCCGACCACTGTGCCGTGATGGTTGCCATCGACGAGCAAAGCCCCGACATCGCGATGGGCGTGAACGATGACGCGGCGAGCGGGAAAGATGTGGGGGCCGGCGATCAGGGTCTCATGTTCGGCTACGCCTGCAACGACACCCAGGAGCTGATGCCGCTGCCGATTTCGCTCGCGCACAAGATTCTCAACCGCTTGACGAAGGCCCGCTTCGACGGCGAAGTCGATTGGCTCCGGCCCGATAGCAAAAGCCAGGTCACTATCGAGTTCGACGGCGCGACGCCCGTGCGCGTGGACACGGTGGTGGTCTCCACCCAGCATTCGCCGATCGTGAAGAACGAGGAAATCCGCCGCTACCTCATCGAAGAGATTATCGAGCCGCTCCTGCCGGCGGAACTGGTGCAGGGCGACATCAAGTACCATATCAATCCAACCGGTCGCTTCGTGATCGGCGGTCCGCACGGCGACTGCGGCCTTACCGGCCGAAAGATCATTGTTGACACGTACGGCGGCTGGGGCCGCCACGGCGGCGGTGCCTTCAGCGGCAAGGACCCGACGAAAGTCGACCGCAGCGCCGCGTACATGGCCCGCTACGTCGCCAAGAACATCGTCGCGGCCGGCTTGGCGGATCGTTGCGAACTGCAGCTCGCTTATGCTATCGGCGTTTCCGATCCGGTGAGCGTAAATGTCGACACCGACGGCACCGGCCGCATCGAGGATGCTCGCATCTGCGAACTGGTGCGCGAAATCTTCCCGCTGACTCCCTCCGGGATTATTAAGCACCTGGACCTGCGGCGACCGATTTATCGGAAGACGGCCGCCGGCGGACACTTCGGTCGCAACGAGCCGGAATTCACCTGGGAACGCACCGACAAAGCGCGCGAACTGGCCGCGGCGGCCGAAACCACGGCAACGGCCGCACGATAACCAAATCAGGATCTTGCCTTGCCCACCATGGATGGTATTCGGCGAGCGGCGCGTCCCGGCGCTTGGCGCTCATTCAGCATCGGCTCGACGTTGGTCGTGCTTACGCTGGGCATGTTCGTTGTGGCGCGCCGCACAACCGGCGATGTCACCTCGCCGCTGCCGCTTGCGCTGCTGATTCCTACGGCGGCCATTCTCGTCGCCTGGGGCTGGCTTATGCGACTTGGCACAGGCACCCTGCGAGCTTCATTGCTTAGCTTCTGGTTGCCGGCCATCGCCATCCTTTTATCTGCGATCGGCCTTTCGTACCCCGGTGCGAGGGTCGCCGATTGGTGTGTCTGGTTGGCAGCCTATGCGGCGCTTGTTTTGGGACCGCGCTGGCTGGCAAACACCAGACACCGCATTCCGGCAGCCGCGCGAAAACGGCGCGGCCATCGGCTGATTCAGGATCTGCGGAGATACCGCACTTCCGAGGGGCGCGACGTAGTGCGGGGCACCTTGGCCGCCGAATTTCCGCCAGGAAAGCGAACAGAAACCCTTTGGGTTGGCTTTTGCCCGCCGTTCGAGTTTCTCCCGCAAGTCACGGTGCATGCCACCGGCGATGCATCTGCCAGCGTCAAAGTGGCGCAGGTCTTCCACAATGGCGCGCAGGTCGAAGTACGGCTGTCGCCTTTGGCCAATTGCCCGCCGGTCGCCACAATCGAACTTGTCGCGGCCGAACCTGGCTCGCTTTGAACGGCTCCTTCACGCATGCACGGGCGGCCGCTTGCGTTGTCCCAGCCATTTTATCGGGATATAATCCGCCCAAATTAGCGCAAACGGCGGATCGGGCCGATCCGCACGCGGCGCGTTGTTCGGAGACGGCACCACGACCCAAAACTTCCGAATTGGAATCGGCGAAGACTCACACTGCACTGCGCCTGGCGGACCGCTGCGGCTAGGAGGCATCGAAGTTCCTCACGATTGCCACCTCGTAGGGCACAGCGATGCCGACGTGCTGCTACACGCCGTCACCGACGCGCTGCTGGGCGCCGCCGCCCTGCCGGATATCGGAAGACTTTTTCCAAACAGCGACCCGGCGAATCGCAACCGCGACTCGGCGGAAATGCTCGCGACAGCCGCAAAAGAGGTGCAGGACCGCGGTTACCGAATCGTCAATCTCGATTGCGTCGTGCGGGCCGAACGGCCAAAATTGGCGGATTACTACGAGGCCATTCGCCACCGCATCGCGGGAATCCTGGGCGCAAGCCCGCATCAAATCGGCATTAAGGCCAAAACGGGAGAAGGCGTCGGGCTGGTAGGGCAGGGAGAATTGATCGAAGCGCGCTGCATTGCGCTGGTGGCGGAAATAACCATTTGAAAGACGCCGAACCACAGTATCTCAGTCCGCAATCTGAATTGACCGCATGAGCACTACGACTCACTCCAAGCCGGCAACGACGGATAAGTCCTCCGCGCATCCCACGCTCCGCGTTTACAACACGCTCTCCAAGCGTAAGGAACCGTTCGTAACCGTGCGGGCTGGCAAAGTCGGCATTTATCTCTGCGGCCCCACGGTGTACGACAAGGCGCACATCGGCCACATGGTCGGGCCCGTGATTTTCGACAGCATCAAGCGCTACCTCGTCTACAACGGTTACGACGTCACCTGGGTCGTCAACATCACCGACGTAGACGACAAGCTCATCAAGAAAGCAAACGAACGCGGCATCTCGATGCTCGAAGTGGCCGAGGAGAACATTGCCGACTATCACCACAACCTGGCCGCACTGGGCGTCGACCAGATCGACTCATTCCCGCGGGCCACCGAGTGCATGAGCGAGATCATTCAGTTCATCAACTGCCTCGTTGATCGCGGTTGCGCCTATCAATCGGATGGCGACGTGTATTTCGACGTCGGCAAAGATGCTGACTACGGCAAACTCTCCAATCGCTCGATCGATTCGATGCAGGGCGAAGGTGGCGACACCGCCGCTCGAAAGCGCCACGCGGCCGACTTCGCTCTGTGGAAGTCGGCCAAGCCCGGCGAGCCGTCGTGGGAAAGCCCCTGGGGCCCCGGACGGCCTGGTTGGCACATCGAGTGCTCGGCCATGAGCAAGAAAATCCTCGGCGAGACGTTCGATATTCACGGCGGCGGACTGGACCTCGTGTTTCCGCACCATGAGAACGAGATCGCCCAAAGCGAATGTTGCCACGGCAAACCGATGGTTCTTTACTGGGCGCACAACGGGCTGTTGCGCAAGGGCGCCGCCACTGGAAAAATCGGCGGAGGAGATGCCGGCGAAAAAATGAGCCGCTCCAAAGGCGCCGGCGGCTTGGCCGACCTGATTAAGCGTCAAGGCGGCGAGCGAATCCGCTTCTTCCTCCTGCGAACCCACTATCGCAGCACAGTGCTCTTCAACGAGCCAGCCATTGAAGAGGCGGGCGCCGGCCTGGAAACCTTTTACCGCCTCTTCAAACGCTACACGCGCATCACTGGCGAAGATTTCTACGACTTGCCCAATTTGCGCGATTCGGGCCGTCAGCCCTCGGCTCTGCCGGGGGTCGAATCCGATCCGCTACTCCAAGCTGCCGCCGAATGCCGCGAAAAATTCCTCGCCGCCATGGATGATGACTTCAACACGGGCGGCGCCATCGGCGAACTCTTTGAGCTGGCCTCGCTCGCCAACCGCTTCTGCGAGGAAAAAAACCTCGAGGCTTCAGCCAAGGCCGACGCCGCCTCGGTCACCACGTTGGAGCGTTTGATGTCGACGATCAAAGAGCTGACCAGCATCCTCGGCCTGTTTGCTCAGCCCCCGGCTTCGACGGGGGGCTCCACTGACGAGTTGCTTTCAAAGCTCATGCCGCTGGTCATTGATTTGCGAGCCAACGCGCGCAAGGCCAAAAACTTTGCCGTGGCCGACAAGCTCCGCGACGGCCTTGCGCCATTAGGCATCACGCTCGAAGACCGCGCCGGCGGCACGGAATGGGCACGTAGCGGCGGTGTCTCCGATGCCACCAACGGCGTTATGCAACTCCTGATTCAACTCCGCGCCGACGCCAGAGCGGCAAAGGATTTCGCCCTGGGCGATGAGATTCGCAACCGGCTCGCTGGCGCCGGAATCACGCTCGAAGACCGCGCGAGCGGCACGGAATGGACGCGTGCATAACGCGGCGACGGCATTGCCGGCCCAAACCGCAGTCACCGAACTCGGTTACTCAGTATTTGCGACCTACATGTGAAATTTCGCTTCTCGCTACGAGCATTCCTAATCGGTATCGCACTGCTGGCTGGCGCCTTGTATTGGCGCGTGCGGCCATCGATTGTTGCCCACCAGTTCGCTCAAGCCATTGCGGATCGCGATTATACAGCAGCTGATACGTGGGTCCGTCGCCAACACAACCCCGTTTCATCCTGGAGGGTAGATTTTGAGTCGTTTGCGTCCTTCTCCAAAGACGCCCAGACGCTTGAGATGAAGGTTAGCTGGCAAAAGCCAAATTGGCGCGACTGCCTCGCCGGCCGACGTCGAGGACAATGCGTTGCAGTCAAAACCTCCGATAAGTACGTGTATGGCTATCAATTTCCGTTGACTGCCACGGCAACGAGCATCGATGTTGCTGATGTGAGCGGAGCCGGCGGTTTTCGTTATCAGTTTAGTGATAAGCTGGAAGACTGGATCCAATATTACCAGAACTGAACCATTCGATATCATGCGCATCCTCGGCATCGATCCCGGACTGAATACTACTGGGTATGGCGTATTGGATTTCGCCGCTGGCCAGCCTCGCCTTATTGAAGCCGGCGTGGTGCGCGGCAACTCGCGTTGCACGCTTGCCGAACGTGTGCAAGAAATTCATAACGGCGTGGCCGATGTGATCGCCACGCTCAAGCCCGAAGTGCTCGCCATCGAAGAGTTGTATTCGCACTACGAGCGGCCGACCACTGCGATTCTCATGGGCCACGCGCGCGGCGTGATTCTGTTGGCCGCCGCCGAAGCAAGCATTCCGGTCGAAAGCTACGCCTCGACCCTTATCAAGAAGACAATTACCGGGAACGGCCATGCCGCCAAATGGCAGATGCAAGAAGCCATCCGGCGTGAACTTGATCTGCCGCAAATACCGGAGCCGCCCGACGTCGCCGATGCGCTGGCAATCGCCTTGTGCCGTTGCTATTTGAGCCGCGTGCCGGCTGGCGTCGGGGAACACCCGAGCCGCAAGTCTGGAATCCGAAATCCGCAATCCGAAATCCAAAATCCGCCATAATGATCACCAAAATCACCGGAACCCCGATCGCCGTTTCCGGCGACACGCTCACGCTCGCCGTCGGTGCGTTCGAATACGAAGTGCTGATCCCCGAGTTCGCCCGGCGTAACTTGCAGGACCGGATCGGGCGCGAGGTCAGTCTGCACACTGTCGAGTATCTCGAGGGCAACCCGATGCAGGGCCGGCTCATTCCGCGGCTGGTTGGCTTCCTGAATCCCATCGAGCGCGAGTTCTTCGATATGTTTTGCGAAGTCGACGGCGTGGGTGTCAAAAAGGCGCTGCGAGCCATGGTGCGGCCCGTCCAAGAAGTTGCCGCGATGATCGAAGAACAGGATGTCAAGGGCCTGGCCACGCTGCCCGGCATCGGCCCGGCCACCGCCGAGCGAGTCATCGCCAAACTTCGCCGCAAAGTGCCCAAGTTCGCGTTGCTCGTGGCCCGTGACGCCGCGCCGGCGGCCGAAGTCGAGCGCGACCTGCTGAGCGAGGCTTACGACGTGCTCCGCGCACTTGGCCACGGCGAATCTGATGCCCGGCGCTTGCTGGACGGCGCACTCGACAAGAAACGCACCTTCAAAGACGTCGACGCTCTCCTGCACGCGGTCTATGAAAAAACGCACGGTGAATGAACCCCGAAAAACTTCGTGGCCGCGCT
>DASXWB010001018.1:0-9070 GCA_036503915.1 Lacipirellulaceae bacterium
TTAACAGGGCGGTCTCCCAATCTGCAATCCTAAATCCGAAATCCGAAATTGGTCTCGATCTCTATCGCCTGCTACGCAATATCGTTGCCAAGCGCATCAGCGAGCGGCGTATTGCCATCGCCGATTCGAAAGCACTATTTCATCCCGGACTGGGTCTGCGGCAGCTCGAACGCGGCGTTCACGCCGTTCTGCATTCGATCCGCGAAGCGCATTGCTGCTGGTCTGAAATCGTTCGCTACTGCCAAGCCGATCCAGATGGGCACCATTGCCAAGTATGCTGGCCGGATGGCTTTGATTGCTCTCTGCCGGTCGACGCGGCGGCCGAAGAGCTGGCACGTCTGGGAGCCCGTTTTGCGCGGGCATGCGAGGCCTCGCAAGTGCGGCCGCTGTTCATCCGCGCAAGGCTGGTGTTCCCGGAGCAGTTCAACGAGCTGGTGGAATATTACGGGACGAAGGGCGGCGCGCTTTCGCATATAACCGTCGGGCTGTTGCGCGAAGTGGTTGATTCCGTTTGCCCGGCCGCTGAAGCGGCCTCGCCGGTGTTTGCCGTGTGTGACAAGCACGGCGGGCGCAACTATTACACGGCGCTGCTGCAGCACCATTTCTCCGAGCATTGGATCGAGCCGGTGTACGAGAGCCATACCGAGAGCCGCTATGAATGGGGCTCGGCCGGGTCGCGCGTGCGCGTCACGTTCCGCATGCAGGGCGAGCGGTTCCTGCCGACGGCCCTAGCCTCGATGACGGCCAAGTACCTGCGCGAGCTGTCGATGCGGGCGTTCAACGAGTTCTGGGCGGCGCACGTGAAGGACCTGCGTCCAACCGCCGGTTATCCGACCGATTCCCACCGCTTCCGCAAAGCGATCGCCGCCAAGCAGCGCGAATTGCGAATTGATGACTACGCCCTGTGGAGAAAAAGATAATTCACCACGGAGACACGGAGGACACAGAGTAGCGCAATCTATTCTCTGCTTATCTTTTCTCCGTGTTCTCCGTGCCTCCGTGGTTTATTAATTTTTGATCCTGGCACAACCTATGTTCGTCTACATCGCACGACATGCCTGGGCCGGTGAGCGCGGCGATCCGCAGTGGCCAGATGATTCGCTGCGCGAGCTGACGCCCGAAGGGATCGAGCGGTATGAGGAAGTCGTGAAGGCGCTGGCGAAGCGCGGCTTTGCGCCCGAGCGAATTGTCACCAGCCCCTACACGCGCTGCCGTCAGACGGCCGACATCATCGCCAAACATGTTGCGGGCAAACCGAAGATTGAGGAGTTGGAGGCGCTCGAACCAGGCTCGGACTTAGATCCGCTCATCGAGTGGACCAACGAGCAAGGCGGCAAGGACGTGTGTTGGGTCGGCCACAGCCCGGACGTCGAAGTCCTGGCCGCCGCGCTGATCGGCGACGGCGCAGCGCGCGTTCGGTTCGCCAAGGGAGCGGTGGCTGCAATCGGCTTCGATGGTGACGGGGCGAATGCGGGAGGGGGAGAGCTCTATTGGTTGGCGACGGCCAAGTTGCTAGGCGTTTAGACGAAAGTCCCCGCCAACTCGGTTCGTGGCACCTATAATGGTTCTGAGGCGTCGGGGTGATATTGCTGATCCATATAACTCGATAACTCGTTACGCACAATCAACGGCATACGCAAAGCAGCTTGAACAACAATGTCCGGCCAATTGTTATCACCTGCCGATCTTGCGCCACCCGATTTGGGCGGTGTGCCGGTCGAAAGACGCATATCCACGTGGCTGGAAATGCTCGACACGGGCTACAAACTCGTGGCCGCGGGCCTGCGCCGCGAAGTGGGCGAGCGCGGCGATCTCAAAACTGCCTATCGCGATTGGTATGCAAAGCAGATGACGGAGCACGATCAAGTGGTCGAACGGATGCTATTCCGCATGCAACAACGATAATGAGCCATGCCATCTGAAGCCATATTGGCAGCGCTCCGAGCGGTTCTGTCGGCACTCGCCCCGCTGAAATTGCAAACCGCGCTTCTCGGCGGGCTTGCACTTGCCGTGTGGAAGCATGCCCGCTTCACGAAGGATGTGGATATTCTCGTCGCATTGGGCAAAGTCGAAAAAGATACGTTGCTAGATGCATTAGGCTCGACAGGCTTCAGGCCGAAACGAGTTGACGGAACTATCCGCCTCAGCGCTCTCGAAGTATTACAAATGGTGTACGCGCCGCCCGACGCGCTTATTGACGTGCAGGTCGATTTGCTGCTGGCGGGCGACGAATATCAGTACGCAGCGCTTGATCGCTGTATCACAGCGACAATCGAGGAATTGAACTCCCCCGTAAATGTGCTCTCGTGCGAGGACCTGATTCTCCATAAACTGTTGGCCGGGCGCATCATTGACCGCGCTGATGCAGTGGCCCTTCTTCGCGCTAACCGCGACTCACTCGACTTCGACTACATTCGGCATTGGATTGTAGACAAGCAAATTACATCGGAGTTCGCTGAAGTTTGGGCGGAGGCCTTTCCGGGCAAGCCTTTGCCAATCCGGATGACCGGAATTTAATCCAAAAATAAAGAGGAAGTACGCGCCAATGACAGGGACGTCGAAATTTGACGCAATCGTCATCGGCGGAGGGCACAATGGGCTAGTATGCGCCGCGTATCTGGCACGCGCCGGGAAGAAAGTCTGCGTGCTGGAACGGCGGCACGTCTTGGGCGGCTGTGCGACGACGGAGGAACTGTGGCCAGGCTACAAAGTTTCCACGGCCGCGTACGTGATCAGCCTGTTCCTGCCGCAGATCATTCGCGAGCTGAAGCTCAAAGACTATGGCCTCACAATTCTGCCGCGCAGCCCGTCGTCGTTTACGCCGCTGCCCGATGGCCGCAGCCTCACGCTGGGTGCTGATGCGGAACTCTGCCGGCGCGAAATCTCGAAGTTCAGCGAGGCCGACGCGGCCGCCTATCCGCGCTACAACGCGTTTCTCGAGCGCGTGGCCGCCGTGCTCGAACCGGTGCTGAGCCAATCGGCCCCAGACCCCCTGCCCCTCCCCGACACGTGGCGCGACATCGGCCTCGGCAAACGGCTGCGCGACGGCAAGAAAATGTGGGCGCTTTACCGGGCCCTCCGCGAACTTGGGACCGACATTCCGTCGACTGTCGAGCTTCTCACTGGTGCCGCCCGGCCGATCCTCGACCGCTGGTTTGAAAGCGATTTCTTGAAGGCCACGCTTGCGACCGACGCGATCATCGGCGCGTTCCTTTCGATCAGCTCGCCTGGCAGCGCTTACGTGCTGTTGCACCACGTGATGGGCGAAGCCGGCGGGGCCCGCGGCGTATGGGGCTATGTGCAAGGCGGAATGGGCGGGCTAAGCGCGTCGCTTGCCGTTGCCTGCCGCGATTTGGGCGTCGAGATTCGCCGCGAAGCGCCCGTGCGGCATATACTCACCGACCGCGGCCGGGCGATCGGCGTTGCTCTCGATGACGGCACCGAGATCGAAGCCAAGATCGTCGCATCGAGCGTCGATGCGCACCTCACGTTTGAAAAGTTTCTCACGCGCGAGGAGCTGCCGGAGTATTTCAGCGAGGCCGTGGCACGCATCGACTATGCCTCGGCCTCAGCGAAAATCAATCTCGCTCTGGCCGAGCCGCCCAAGTTCACCTGCATGCCGGGCGATGACCTCGGCCCGCATCATCACGGCACGATGCATATCGGCCCCTCGCTTGATTATTTGGAGCGCGCCTATGACGATGCCAAATACGGCCGGCCCAGCGAGCGGCCAATTCTGGAAATGACCATGGCCACGAGCGTCGACAGCACCATCGCCCCGCCGGGCAAGCACCTCTTGAGCATCTTCGTGCAATACGCGCCGTACAAACTCCTACCCGCCGCTGCCACTTCTTACGGCGGTCAGCCCCCGGCTCCGCCGGGGGTTTCGTCACCCGCCATTTGGGACGACATCAAAGAACGCTTCGCCGACCGCTGCATCGAGGTGCTGGCCGAATACGCACCCAACGTGCCCAATGCGATCGAGCATCGCCAGGTTCTATCTCCGCTCGATTTGGAGCGCACGTTCGGCATCACGGGCGGCAACATCATGCAGGGCGCGATGAGCGCACACCAGCTTTTCTGCTTTCGCCCGGTGGCCGGGTGGGCCGACCATCGCACGCCGATTCGCGGTTTGTATCTGTGCGGCGCGGCCAGCCACCCGGGCGGCGGCGTGTTGGGCGCCTGCGGCAAGAATGCCGCCGAAGAAATCCTCCGCGATTACTAACGGTGTGGCGCAAGACAAGATGGGTAGCATGCCTTCACCGCGCAGCTCAACTAAGCCCGCCGAACTCAGCGGCGTAGGCATGAGTTTGCACACCACATGCTCACCCGCCGCTGATCATGCTGCACATGGTACGGAATCGCCGCGGTTTATCGCATCGATCAGCTGTCGCAAGCGGCCCAAGCTGCGGCGGTTGAATTGGAATGTCAGCCTGGTGAGCGCGGCCAACTCCGGCCGTGGCGATTCGCCGGCAATTGCGCTCCCCTGACGGAAGTCGCCTTCGGTAAGAATGTCCGCAAACTCCTGCCGCAACGAATTCATACGCGGCCCGTCAATCGGCTGTTGTAATCGCAGCACAAGCCGATTCTGAATATATTCCATGCTGTGAAACACGCGGTAGAATCGCAAAATGTCGGCAATCGCTTCATCCACGCTGTCGGTGACGCGAAATAGTGAGAGGTCGTCAGGCGAGATCATGCCGCCTTCGAGCAAGTTGCCGCGAATGTAATCGAGCCAGTTCTGCCAGAAGCGCCCGCCAGGTGCGTCGAGAAACACAAGCGGCATCAACTCTCGCTTGCCCGTTTGCAACAGCGTGAGCACCTCGAAAGCTTCATCCATTGTGCCAAAGCCGCCGGGCAGGCAAACCACGGCGTCGCACTCCTTCACGAACATGAGCTTCCGGGTGAAGAAGTACTTCATCGTCACGAGCTTGCCGTCGCCGCGGATGACTTCGTTCGCTTCTTGCTCGAAGGGCAGCATAATGTTGAGGCCCATCGAGTGATCGCGCCCGGCACCGCGATGACCGGCTTCCATAATTCCGGTGGCCGCCCCAGTGACGACGAACCAGCCGTTTTGCACCAGCAGCTGGCCCAGCCGCACGGCCTGCTGATACGCCGGCGCGTCGCGAGGCGTGCGCGCCGAGCCGAAGATCGTTGCCTTGCGCTGCGACCGATACGGCGCGAACACCGTGAATGCCCGTCGCAGCTCCCGCAGCGTTTGGCTGAGAATGCGCACGTCTTCGTGGGCCGTGCGGCTTACTGGCAGGCGATCTGCCGCATGCCGCAGGCGGCGAATCAGATCGACGAGTTGCGTGCCGTTTTTTTTCGGAGGCCGGTTGCCGTCCGCATTGGCAGGCCGAATATCGCCGTTATCGCTCATTTGCCAGCCTCAAAAGCGAACTCGTATGCGTCAATCAGCTGGCGCAAAAAAACAGCCCGCGGCCGGGCAGGCTTTAACCACTCATCAAAACAATCAATATTCTCACGCAGTGGCGCGGGGGACGCAGAGAAAATTCAACGGAAGGTATTGTGCGTGATCCGCTGGCTCCGATAATCGAGCCGTTTTATTGATTTGCGTAAAACTAACGCCGGAAGCATTCTCCTCTGCGATCTCCGCGCCTCGGCGTGAGAGCATTTCCTCACGCCGCCGGGTGGCGATAATACTTGTAGGCCAGCAGCACTTCGTACAAATCGGCCGAGATCGTGATCTCGTCATCTTCGAAATCGGAAAGCCACGTACGCTTGCTGGCGACGGCGTCGGCTAGCAGCGGCAATACTTCGCCAACGTTCACGCTGATCGTGGCCGGGCTCGTGCTAGCGGGTCGAACCGCTGTCATTTTGTCGGCCGGGCCACGATAGATCCGCAAGTTTGTGCGAGCCATGGATGCTTCCTTACATGCCGTTGGGGGGAAGGGCGTCGAACTACCGCACAGCATCTTGCCGCGCAGCCGCGCTTGGCGAGCGTTCGGGTGCGCCTTAGATCGGCCGTTCGGCTGGTAAGGAATTCATCTAATTTCGTGACTGCACGCTTTTTTTCGTTAAGTGGCGCTCTCATGACAGCGACACTTAGCAAGAATTGCCAGATAATGTCAAAATGGGGCGGTTGCTCGTCGAATGCTGGCGGGAAAGCATCGTTTTAAGTCGGACTATTTGAAAGAATGGCTGGGGCAAAGCGCGGCGCCGCACCAGTTTACTCGGCAAATCATAGGGACGTTGCCCCAGCTACCCAGCCATGACGCCTTAACTAGTCGCCTCATGTGTTTCCATGTGAAACTTGACAGCTTGCACCGTAAACACCACAATTTCCGGCGTTTACGTTGCGCATCGTTCGTCGGACACCAACCCTGGCAGCTGCTCGATCCAAGTATTGGGCCCTTAACGCGATCGAACGTAGGCCGGCCAACGAGAGGCCGGATTACTGCGTGAATTTGGCATGCAGACATTACGCTTTTCAACGAACTGTAAATAAAATGCTGCATTCACAATCGCCGGCCCCTCTCGCTGGCCCGTACGCGCTTGCCGCGCTCCCATGCCGGCAGCGGCGCAGCTCATCGTTCGGCCCCTGAATCGGCTCGTCTCATGGCATCCGCGACCGCGATCGACTACAGCCGACTGACGCGTGAGCTCGGCATTGAACCCAGCGCGATCGAACGCACGATCGCGCTATTGGACGACGGCAATACCGTGCCGTTCATTACGCGCTACCGCCGCGATGAAACGGGCGGGCTCGACGAGGAGCAGATCGGCCGCATTCGCGCGAGCATTTCGAAGCTGCGCCAAATGGAAGAGCGGAAGCACACGATCCTGCGATCGATCGATTCGCAGCACGCGCTCACCGACGAGCTGCGCCTGCAAATCGAGCGCGCCGACAGCGTGAAGCGTCTGGAAGATTTGTACCTGCCCTTCCGGCCGAAGAAGCAAACGCTCGCCACCAAGGCCCGCGAGCAGGGACTCGCGCCGCTCGCTAACGAGATTCTCCGCCAGGAAAAGGCGGCTGCCGATCTGGATGCCCGGGCCGCCGATTTCGTGAACACCGATAAGGGTATCCCGGATGCGGCCACGGCGTTGTTGGGGGCCGGCCACATCCTGGCCGAGGAGTTCAGCGAGAACGCCGAAGTTCGCCAGCGCGTTCGCAAGCTGTATCGCAAGACCGGCAAGCTCGTCAGCGTCAAAATTGAAGATAACGAAAAGAAGAACCAGCAGTTCCACGATTACTTGGATTTTCGCGAGCCGCTGCATCGCATTCCGCCACATCGCGTGCTGGCCATCAATCGCGGCGAGCGGGGCAAAATACTGCGCGTACGAATCGATGCCGACACGGCCGCCGTCGAGCAGCTGGCCATCGAAGAACTCGTGCCGGCCGAGCATGCGCACAAGGATTTTTTGATCGGCTGCGTGAAGGACGCGCTCGCGCGGCTGATTCTTCCCAGCCTGGAGCGCGAGGCACGCCGCGAGCTTACCGAAAAAGCGGAAACGCATGCCGTCGAAGTGTTCGCCCGCAACCTGCGCAAGCTGCTGCTGCAGCCGCCGCTGCCCGGCAAGCGCGTGATGGCCGTCGACCCCGGCTACAAGAACGGCTGCAAGCTGGCCGCGCTCGACAAGTTCGGCGGCATGCTCGCGCACGATGTGATTTACGTCGTCGGCAGCGACGAGCAGAAGGCGGCGGCCCGCGCGAAGCTTGTCGAGCTGATTCAGCAACACAACGCAAATGTTATCGCCATCGGCAACGGCACCGCCTGCCGTCAGACCGAACAGCTCGTGGCAGACGTGATCGGCAACGAATTGAAAGACCGCGACGTGCACTATGTCGTGGTAAACGAGGCGGGAGCCAGCGTGTATTCCACCAGCGAGATCGGCCGCGAGGAGTTTCCAGAGTGCGACGCCATCCAGCGCAGTGCCATTTCGATTGGCCGCCGGCTGCAGGACCCGCTCAGCGAACTGGTGAAGATCGACCCGGCTAGCATCGGCGTCGGGTTGTATCAGCACGACGCGCGGGCCAAGCACTTGCGCGACACGCTTGACGACGTGGTGCAATCGTGCGTGAGCTTCGTGGGCGTCGAGCTGAATAGCGCCAGTACGCCGTTATTGCGATACGTTTCCGGCATGAATCAGCTTACAGCGCGGCGCATCTACGAACATCGACAGCAGCACGGCCCGTTTCGCAATCGGCGGCAGATACTCGAAGTGAACGGGCTGGGCGATGCAACGTTCGTGCAGGCGGCTGGCTTTCTGAAAATCGTCGGTGGCGACAACCCGCTCGATGGCACTTGGATTCACCCCGAAAACTATGCGGTGGCCGAGCGGCTTTTGGCCAAGTTGGGCGTTGAGGTGGCGACGGTTTCGCGGCCCGAGACGCCCGCTCGCATTCGTGAACTTGTCACACCGCTGGATCGGCAAGCGCTGGCTGCGGAACTTGGCGTCGGCCGGCTCACGCTGGACGACATCATTGAAGCTCTATGCAAACCGGGCCGCGACCCGCGCGAAGATTTGCCGCCGCCGATTTTCCGCAAGGATGTAGTGAAATTCGAGGACCTGCAGCAAGGCATGGAGCTGCGCGGCACAGTGCTCAACGTGGTCGACTTCGGCGCATTTGTCGACGTGGGCCTTTCGGACAGTGGGCTGGTGCACATCAGCCAGCTCAGCGCCGGCTACGTTCGAGATCCTCATGACGTCATCGCGGTGGGCGATCAGGTGCGCGTATGGGTCGCCACGATCGATCGCGACCGGCGGCGCGTGGCTCTGACGATGATTCCTCCGGGCACCCAGCGCGTGAAACCGGAAAACAAGCGCAAGCCGCGCCGCGGCGGTCCGGCACCGCGACCGGCCGCGCAAGCCGCCGCCGCCGCCGATACCTCAGCACCACCCGCCGCGAGAACACCTATGCCGCCGTGCCGGCCGGCCAAGCAGCAGCAACGCGGCCGCCGCGATGCGCCGCGCCAGCAGCCGCGCACCGGCGCCTACGAAAAACGGGCTCCGAAAGTCAAAGTGCCCATCACCAAGAAAATGGAGGAGGGCAAGGAATTCATGCGCTCATTCGGCGACCTGCTGCAGTATCATCAGAAGAAGAAGG
>DASXWB010001019.1:0-10020 GCA_036503915.1 Lacipirellulaceae bacterium
CGTTGTGCGCTGCGCGAAAAAGACCGGTAATTCCAGTGTCAAGCGAATGGTACGGCATTGATCCAATCCATGTGAGGCGTCGCGTGCGTGCAAAAGCATGGCCGACGATGCTGGCCGCCTGGCGCGGCGTAGAGGACGCGATTGAAGTCGCGCGATCGCCGCTGTGGACGAGCGCATACCTGGCATGTTTAGCGCCCCATGAGCGATCGACGTTTGGTATTCGCCGACGCAAGGCGCAGCCGAGCGGTCGCTTGTCGGATGGAACGACCATATCACTTTATTGAATGCGCGTTGACGTTCGCGCGCGAACGATTCGCCGCGCGGAAGCATGCTGCGCGTCGGCGCGGAACGGGTGAGCGAACGAAAAAATTTTTCGCATCGGGCAAAATTTTTGGAAAAACGTGTTGCATTAAACGGACAAATTCGTACAACTACCAACAAGTGATAGCGGTGTTCGCGTGTTTCAATTGCAACCGATCGATGAATGGATTTGATTTGGTCGCCAGTTGAAACGCGAATCAACCGGAGCTACCTCGGAAGGTAGCTGGTTTTAATCGGGGTGAATATCGGCTGTGAGTTTGAAACGGTGTGTCAGCCGACGAATCACCTGGACCTTTTTATGGAGGAGTGACTGTGGCCAAGAAGAGACGCGCCGCTAAGAAGAAGGGCGCCAAGAAGGGTGCGAAGAAGGGCCGGAGGAAAGGCTCCAAGGGCACAAAGAAGAAAGCCCGCCGCAAGGCCAAACGCAAGACCAAGAAGGCGTCCATGTAGTTGGCCGCTTCTGGTCTCGGCGCGCTCCAAACCGCTCTGGTTTTCAGCCGCCGCGTGAACTAACGAGAAAGAGCCGTTGACCCGCTTGTCGACGGCTCTAATTTTTTGCGCGCACTATATAGCGGGCCATGCTGGTCCGGCGCGATGGGTCGCGGCACAAATCCCGGCCAAGATGGCCGGGCTATGTACTTCTTGGTTAAAGCACGTTGAGCGTAGGCAGCGGCGGCTCCGCTTTGTGGGCGGAGCTGATTTGCCGCACGAGCCGGTAGCAAATATCGCGGAAAAACGAGGCCGACGCTTCGTCGCCAAAGTTTCCGGCTGTGTCGCCGGCGTCGCCGCGCTGCCGGATGCCAATGTTGATCGGCACCTCGCCCAGGAACGGCACATCCAGCTCCGCCGCGCGGCGCTGCGCCCCGCCGGAGCCAAAGATGTCGTATCGCTTCCCGCAATCGGGGCAGATGAAGTAACTCATGTTTTCCACCATGCCCAACAGAGGAATATGGACTTTGCGGAACATGGCGATGGCCTTCACGGCGTCGAGCAGGGCCACGTCCTGCGGCGTACAGACGACGACAGCGCCGGTGAGAGGCAGCAGCTGCGAAAGCGTAAGAGCGATGTCGCCGGTACCGGGCGGCATGTCGATGATGAGGTAATCGAGCGGCCCCCACTCGGTGTCTCGAAGGAATTGAGTGATCGCCCCATGCAACATCGGGCCGCGCCAGACGACGGCCTCGCCCGGCGGAACGAGAAATCCCATGCTCATCACGCGCAGGCCGTCCTTCTTCACCGGCTGCAGTCGATTGTTTTCCAGGTACGGCCGCTCGTTCACCCCAAGCAAGTGCGGAATGCTGGGGCCATAAACGTCGGCGTCCATCAACCCGACGTTCGCGCCGCCGTTCTTGAGCCCATAGGCTAGCGAGGCGGCGATCGTGCTTTTGCCCACGCCGCCCTTGCCCGAGCCAACTGCCACCACACTCTTGGCCGTGAGCCCAATCTCGCCGATTTTTTCTGGCGGGCGGTCATGCGCGGCTATTTGAACATGAACGTCGGTCCCGGACGGCAATTTTCGGCGCAACAAGCCTTCCGCCTCGGCGCGCGTTTCCTCCCACAGCAGACTGGACCAGGTGGTCAGCCCCAGCGTCACCTCAACGCGTTTGTCCTTAACGGCGACTTCGTGAACCTGTTCCATTTGCCCCACGTTGCGACCGGTTTCTGGATCGCGCAACTCATTGAGTGCGGTGACAACTGATTCACGCGTAATATTTGCGTCGGACATAGGACGTAGGCGAGTGCTCGCAGCTGCTGGGCAGCTTCATGAAGGGCTTTGGCGGCGGGTGAACGCACCCGCTCTACGCACCATCCTAGCTTTGTGGCCGATGGTGGGCGATGCCTTGGCACTCACAAATGCGGTGCGACGCTACTCGCGACCGATCTGCCACGGCAGCTGAGACCATGCCCAACCGGCGATCGATTGAGCTGGATTCGGCTGCCGATTTGCACCAGCGGCAATGGCCGCTTGCCTTTCAGCCAGCGCGAAAACGTGCTGTAGACGTCGTGGCGAGTGCGCGAAATCAGCGGCACCGGCCTCAAGCAGTGCATCGACAGCGTCTTGTGATGGACCGGACCGTTTTTTAATTTCACGACTCTCTGCAATGCCCAGCGCGTGGTCCAAAAGGGCGACAAATCGGACTTTCGGAAAGCGCAGCGAGCGGTCGGCCAACCAGGACAAAAGTTTGCCCAAGGTCGACAGATGCACTTCTAGGAGCGCCAAGCCAAGAGGCCGGGTTTCAAGCCCCTCGGCCAATTCTTCCAGCGATCGTGCTTCGTAAATTCGTGGTTGGCGGCTGCTAATCCGTGCCTGTCGCGCGATGCCGACGCGTAATGCGGCGGCCCATCGTCCCGTGCGCTCGCAGACAAGCAAGTCGATTTCGCTCATGACTCGTCGTCGGCAGGGTCTTGTTCTATGAATTCGGGTTGGTCCAATTCCGACTCGGACGCAGGCACGAGGCCCAGCTGCACCAGCCGCCGATACAACCGGGGACGGGTCATCCCCAGCAAATCCGCGGCTTCCGTCTTGTTCCCGCCGGTCTGAGTCATGGCCCGGCCAATCGCTTCCTTTTCAATCGTAGCCAGGAGTTGGTCGAGCACAATGCGCTCCGGCCGGCGGCGGATCCGCGCCGCGGCTTGCGAGGCATGATGTATCACGACCGGTAGGTTAGCTACCGTGATTTCGTGCGAGGTCGACGATCGATGAGCCGCGGCAATCACCTCCCGCAATTCGTCGAGTTCGCCCGGCCAGCTATGCAGGGCGAGGAGGTCGAGTGCTTCTGAGCGGATTGACTCCACTTGCTTGGCGCTGCCGACGTTGCATGACTCCAGGAAACTCTGGGCCAGAATGGGCAGGTCGTCCAGACGGTCGACTAGCCGGGGAATATGAATCGCGATTGTCGAAATGGCATCGACAAGCGCGGGATCAAGTGTAGCAGGCACCGGGCACCCGGCATCCGGCTTAGGTCGCCGCGGCGACGTCGGAGTGCCGTCCGTTAAATCGTCGTCTAAGGTTTCTGATGTCGCTGACGATCCCACGCGTGCTGCTACGGCATGCGGAGCATGCCTGCTACAGGTAGCAATGATTCGCGCCTGTATGGCGTTCTGTCCGATCGCGGATAATAACTGCGACTGGTGGGAAGCTGTCAGATATTCTAGGTGCTCGAGCAAAAGCGTCGGCCGATGTCGCGGGTCTCCGCCTGGTCCGCGCAGCGAGTCGAGCGCCCTCCGCAATAGTTCGTCGCTAGCCACCTCGCATTGAACTGGAATCAACTTGGGGCCTGGATCGGCGCCCGTTCCATAATGGATCGCTCGAGCGAAGTGGCCGCGTCCGCTGCCCGCCGGACCATAGAGAAGCACATTCGCCCCGCTGGCTGCCGCCGCCGCCACTTGAGCACGCACCTTGCGCATCGCCGAGCTTTCGCCAAGCAGTGAATGGATGGCATACTTTGCGGCCTGGTCGCGGCGGAACTGGCGGATCGCGCGGTGCAATTCGTCGGGAGACGCCTCGCCGGACAGCTCGACGGCAACTTCCTGCGGCGATAAATCCCCGGCATCCACTACGACGAGCACTCCCGAGAACGCCTCGTTTTGCGTGTCATGCTTCTTGCCGGTTTTCGACTTGCTTTGTGATCTGCCGAGTGGCACGAAATTGGCATGCCGGTGGGCGAGTCCGCCGTCGCGTGCTATGGACGAAATCGTGCCTTGGCACGGCGTCCCACTCAAGGCGCGCGGCGGCGGGCACAAGTCGCTCAGCGGGGCATCCTTGCGCTCCGGCTCGCTGGCTAACTCTGAATGGTACTCAACTGCTCGGCCGACAATTCGCTCGCGCTCTAAATCCAACCAGGTGGCCAGAGCCGCGTTGCAATAGATAATGCGGCGCCGCTCGTCAACGACGTAAATCGGGCTGTGACTCCGGTCGAGGAGCGAGGTTAGAGAGCCAAAGGCGGAAGTGCGAGGCATGCTGTGGTACGGCGCGGGGGAAGCTTCGTTCAGCGTGCGCAAAAAGGGTGGCGTTGGCAAGCCTAAGGTAATTCGATGCGGCCGACTGTTCGCTTCAGCGACCAGTTTTCGCGCCGAGCGGTTAATCAATGGCTGAATGTGTTACAATCCCGTTTCTCCATTCGCCGTATCCTCGCATGCACCGCCGCCGTGCTTTTCGATCCCGTCGAAATCTTGCAATGCCTGATCCAGACGCCCAGCGTGAATCCGATGGGCCGAGACGTAGCAGGTCCGGAATATGGCGAGAGCCGATTGACCAACCGGCTGGTCGAGCTATGCCAACAGCAAGGATGGCCGTGGCTGCGCCTACCAGTGCATCCCGGCCGAGATAATCTTCTAGCTCGGGTCGAGGGCGCCCCATCGCCGCAGGACGGCGGAGAATTGCTTCTCTGGGACGTCCATCAAGACACGGTGCCGGCGGACGGGATGACCGTCGAGCCATTTGCGGGTGAGAAGCGGGATGGACGCGTCTACGGTCGGGGAGCGTGCGATGTAAAAGGTTCCATGGCGGCAATGTTGGCGGCGCTATCACGGGTCAGCGAATCTGCAGAACCCTCCCCTGGCCCCTTCCTGAAAGGGAGGGGAATCCGGACTGCACGCCCGACAATCGTGTTGGCATGCACCGTGAACGAAGAGTGCGGTTATACAGGTGCCCAGCACTTGAGCCGCCTTTGGGGCGCGGTGCCGGTGTCGTTGGAATTCCTTTCGCGCCGGCCTGACGCGGCGATCGTGGCCGAGCCAACCGGCCTCAATGTTGTTGTCGCACACCAGGGTCAGGTGCGTTGGAGATGCCATACGATGGGGCGGGCCGCCCACACCTCACGGCCTGATGCGGGCATCAATGCGATTTACGCGATGTCCCGTATTGTGCTGGCCGTCGAGCAATATCACGCACAGTTGAGGACCGAAGCGGCGCTGCATCCGCTATGCGGCCGGCCGAGCGTCTGCGTCAGCACGATTCACGGTGGCGTGGCGATTAACACGGTCCCGGAAAAGGCTACCATCGAAATCGATCGCCGGCTTGCTCCTGGAGAAAGTCCGGAAGCGGCCTACAAAGCGCTCGTTTCACACATTGACGAGAACGTGGACTTGCGGGGCTGCCGGGTGCAGCACGATCCGCCGTTTATGCAGAGCGTGGGACTGAGCGACGATTCAAATCACGCATTGGCCGAACGCCTGGCCGGCGTGGTTCGCGAACACGGCCGACCAAGCGAGCTCGTGGGCGTTCCGTTTGGTACTGATGCGGCAGCCATTTCCGCCGCCGGCGTGCCCACGGTCGTCTTCGGTCCCGGCTCGATCGATCAAGCGCATACCGCAGACGAATTCATTTCGATCGACGAGCTACAGGCGGCGACCGATATTTTTCATCGCATCGCGCGCGACGGATTGCGATGAGGTCGATTGAATTCCCGGCCGCTAAAGCGGCCTCGACGGCGGCTCTCGACTCTCAACTCTCGGCTCACAAAAACGAAACCGCGACGCCCCTCATGTGAGCGGCGTCGCGGTTTGTTAAGCCTCATTCTCGATAGGCCCGCGCGTCGACGAGTGTCCCCCCAGACGATGACGCACAGCTGCGCTTTACTCTCCGCCCGGCCGGCGGTTAGAAAACGTCGAGAATGAAGTGGTGTCCGCGGTGGTACGGTCGTGGAGTCGGGTAATAGTTATGCCAATGCCGGTTGTAGACCGGAATCCGCATCTCAGGCGGATAGCGGAAGTACAAGCTGTCGGCGCTGCGGTAGTATTCGTTGCCCCAGAAATTCTGCGGGTAGTACACGTATGGGTAGTGGTAGAACCGGTCCCAATCGAGCGTATTGTAGGTATGGCCCCAAGCGCGGCCGTAGGCCTGTTGGGCTTGGGCCTCGTCGGCCGTGTTGAAGGCCGACAGCAGCGCGGCCGCGGCCAGCGCGAAATAGATCCGGCGGATCATCGCATCCCCCTGAGTCGAAGTGCGTGAGAAGCGGGAATGCCGGCACGTTGCGGTGAAGTGCCGGCGTCCGTAGTAGCATCGACCCACGTTATAAACCGGATTGAGCGAAAATCCGGCACAACCGGCACGACCGGATGGTGCTTGCGAGAAACTTTGCCGGTTGTAGCGATAGTAGTAGGCACACTCCGTGTGCCGTAACCGTTACGCTGGTAAAGCAAACAAATCAGGTGGAATTATGGCCGAATTCGAAGTTCTGCTGCGGCACACGGAGTGTGCCTGCTACTATTCCGGCATCTTGCCTTCGACCAGCTCCCGCTCCCATTGATCCATGAGCGGCCAGTCGATAGCACAGGTGCCGAAATCGGCCATGTGAAGGTACGTCTCGAGCCGCGCGATCGTGCTATCGATAAGGCGTTCGTCCTTGCGGAACACCGGCCCGTGGCTGGGCAGGAGCCATTCGACGTCGCTCGCCCGAATCCGCTTCAGTGATTTAATGAAGCTCTGGATGCTGCTGCCGTGGTGAGCATCGATGGCGCCAACGCATCCGTCGCGGAAGAGGTTATCGCCGGAGAACAGTAGATTGCCCAAGCGAAACGAGAGCTGCCCGTTCGTGTGCCCGGGAGTGTGCCACACTTCCAGCTCTAGCCGTCCGACACGAATGTGGTCGCCGTCCTCCACTAGTTTTTCGACCTTCACGGGCGGCATGTCGAGGTGGATATTTTGCGCCGTGATCTCGGCATACGTCGCCAGCTTGTCGCCCGATTCCAGCGGCTGGGCTGCGAGCGGGTGAGATGTCACCGTCGTCTTGAGCACCTGTCTGGCTTTGGCAAATCCTTGAATGTGGTCGACGTCGGCGTGGGATGCGATGAGCGTCACGCACTTTGAAAAAGGAAAATCGAGCTGGCGGATGATCTCGAGCAGCTCGTCGACCGCATCCTCGTAACCAATGTCGATGAGGGCCCAGTTGTTGTCGGCGTCGTAAATGAGATACACGCTGCAACCGGTCACGCGCCGCCGAGCCTGATGATTGAGCTCAATGACGTGCGGAAACAGCGGCTGGCGCTTGAGCATGGCCATGCGAATCCTTCGTGAAGCGCGAAAAGCGTGCAACCGCCGATGATAGAGGTCTGCGGGCGGACGTGCAACCAGCCATAATTGTGCGGCAATTTATTCGGTGAATCGCGCAAAGCCGCAATTAGGCCCCGGTCACAAATTGAGGCTAATAGTGTTATTGATTCTGAGTTTCAAGAATGGCGGCGAGGCCGGCGCGGTAATCCGAATACGCGAGCTTGACATTTAATTCTCGAAGCATGCGCGTACTACGAATGCGGCGATTCGTTACAGCGCGCGCTGCCCGCGGCGAATCTGGAACAGGCTCGACGAACCTGGGAGGCGGAGCGCCAATTTGTCGAGCTACTTCAGCATAGTACTCGCCCCGTAGCACAGGATGGCCATCGCTGACGCAGAAGATTTGTGGACCATTCACGAAGAGAGGTAACCCAGCGGCTGCGTCGACGACCATGGCCGCGTCGTCGGCATGAATCAGGTTTAAATACCCGCTTCCACGCGCAGGGATCGGTTGACCGCCGAGCAACTCATTGAGAAACGGTACGCGTAGCGGCCCATAGATGCCGGCCAATCGGAGAATAATACTCTGTTTAGCGATTGGATGGGCGGACAGGGCTTTTTCGGCCTCGAGTGACGCTTTGCCGCCATCACGTTGGGGATCAGTCGGCGTGTTCTCATCGACCCATTCGCCGCTGCCCGCGCCATACACGCCGGTCGTGCTGATGTAAATGAGGCGACCGGTTTCCGGCGCGAGAGCTCCAAGGACATTTCGCATTCCGCCGGCGTACACGTCGTCGATCGGTTTACCTGCCGACCGGTCGTAACCGATCGCAAGCAAGACTACATCCGCGATCGGCAGGTCTTTCAGCGACTCCGGACGCGTGACGTCGGCTATAAGGGCTACGTAGCCGTTCTTCTTGAAACTGGCTGCCCGCTCGGCAGAGCGCGTTACCACAAAAACCTTTGCTCCTTTCTCGCGCCAGCGCATTGCGACGCGCTCCCCCAGGTATCCGCAACCGAAAATGAGCTTGTTCATTTCGACGGCGATCTAGTCAATCGCCTCCGGTGCATCCTGTCCGCGGGCGCCCGATTCGAGGTAAGCGGTGAGCATGATCTGCGCCGCAAGCTGGTCGCGGCGCGCTTGCCGTTGTTTCTTTGTCAGCTGTGCTGCCCCCAAAATCTCATCCGCTTCAGCCGTCGTAAAACGCTCGTCGAAGTATTCGACAGGGATGCCGGTGAGGTTCCCGAGCCATTTTCCGAACGCTCGGGCTTCGCTCGATTTCTCACTCTCACCGCCATGCAAGTGAACCGGTAAACCGACCACGAATAAGCCAATCTTTTCCTCGTTGGCCAAGCGTCGTAAGTATTCGGCGTCGAGCGATTCTGTGTGCCGAGTGTAATTGGCAAAGGGCGTGGCGATGCCGACTTCCGTATCGGCCAGGGCGATGCCGATGCGCACGGTGCCAAAATCGATGCCGGCGATTCGCATGCTGGAATAAACGTGAAGCCCCGAGTATCGCTGTATGGCACGATCGTTACTTGGGTTCGATGGGCTGGCAGCTCTCTTCGCTTTCAAAATAACCGTGCGCGAGGAAGCGGGCCGTCATCTCGTGCACTTTCTGATCGTTCATGAAGAAGCTGTGCAACACGCTCAGCCGACGGAAATCGCGTGCGCCGGGCAGCCGCGTGCTTTCTACGGTGATGACGCCGTCGTCGTCGCCAGGGATGAGCGGATTGTAGCCGCGGTCATCGCCTTTGCCGCCGGCCAGCACTCCAAACTCGAACGGCGGCGTGGCGAGCCGCCCTTCCAAATCCTCCCAACCCGTAGCCATTTGCTCGGCCGCGGCACCTGCGATGAATGTAGCAAATTGCGTTCGAAGCAGTTTCGTCGCCAGCTGGGGCTGGAAGTTGGGCGGAGCGAGCATGACCATCCGGCCAAAAGTCTGACCCGCTGGCAGTGCGGCCCCTTCGTCGGCAAAATCCTTGAGCCAGTGCCGCACGACAAGGTTGCCCAAGCTGTGTGCGACGAAGTTAATCTCGCTGATGCCTTCCAAGCTACGGACGCAGCTGTCGAGCGAACGAGCATGGTCGGCCACGCTGCCGCGCGTTGTTGGATAGCCCATGCAGAAGACCGAATAGTCACCGCCCTCGGCGACCGCGGCCCGCAGCCTGGCCATGGCCGAGCGCGTGCGGAACAGGCCGTGTAGAATCACGACGGCCTTGCCCTGCATTGCCGCCAAATTATCGCGGCGACGAATTTCCGTCAGCGTTTCATGGCACGTTTCATACGTTCCGGACGCTTGGCGGCGATTCGTGCCATCGAGCAGTCGGTGATGGCCAGTGAGCGCGTTGCGTTGAATCCGCCAATCGTGGAAAAAGCAGACATCAGCCCAAAACTGCTTGCCGCCAGCGGTCTTGTTCATGAAATTCATCCAACTGGGCGCAGTGAGGTTTGGAGTGGCGGCGCGCGCGTCCGCGCTAGTCCTCAACGGCCCTACGGCGAGGGCGCCCCAAATCGTGGCACAGAATTGGCGTCTGTTCATGATCTGGAGCCGGGATCTGCGACCCCGGCATTTGATTGGGCCGGCCTCTGAGTGGCCCACTACCGTTTACAAGTATTCATTCCAGCCGAGTTCTTCAAGCCGCTTTACGACCTGGCGAATTTGCTCTTCATCGTGCTTATTGGCCACGAGGGTAGCGTTCGG
>DASXWB010001020.1:0-4110 GCA_036503915.1 Lacipirellulaceae bacterium
GAAGAGAAGCTGCGCGCAGCCGCCCGGCGGCCGGACCGGCGACCAACGGGCGCATGATTCGCCACCCTGCTCCGGTCCGTTTGCCGCCGCCTTAAGCGCATACCGCCTCGCCTCTAACCGCGGTCGCCGAACATTGAGATAGCTCGGCGACGACGCCAAACCTTCATTTTATCTTAGTGCTGAGAATCCGGCTATAAAGGCGGACTAAGTCTTTAAGTCGCCGCAATACATTTTTGCTTCAGCCGACAACCTGTCCGCCGCCTTTCGCAAGAAAAGGACGTGCGACCGGGGAGCAAAAGCCCTCGCTTGCCGTTTGGCCCTGAGGTCACGGCCGAAGGGCGGTTTGGCTCTTTACATCGAATCAACCACGCCGCCCACGCCCGAAAACTCGGCAATCAGCCTGTCGACAACCTCTTCGGAATCCTGGGCATCATTCCACAACGCGGCCAGGTCGTCGAGCGGCTCGCTGTCAGTCGCCGGCTGCAGCGCCGCGAGGAGCAGGTCGTCGTCGGCCATGTCAGCGAAAACATCATCAATGGATGCCAAAGACGTTGGAGAATCCAACCTCAAGGCGCGCCAAGTCGAGGAATCGGCCGGTCCGCCGGTCGCGAATGACTGGTCCAATACGGGTGCTGTGCCCGCCGCCTCCTGACTTCCACCAGCCTGTACTGCCAACGCCGAAGCGGCCCCGATGCTCTGGCCCAGGTTCTTCCGCCACAGCACCATGTCGGCGAGGTCGACAACGCCGTTGCGATTCCCATCGGCCGCCAGATCGGTTGTCGAGCCGAAGCTCGCGCTCCAGACAGAGTAATCCGCCTGCTCGACGCTGCCGTTTCCGTCGTAATCGCCGACAAGTTCGGTGCTGCTCGGCTCAGGGCGCGCCGCCACCGGCGGATCGAAGTTCCCCACGATCGGCAGCGACCGCTCGTCGCCGAACTCGGCATACAAGTCGTTACCGAATGGCACCGGCGTGAACGCGTGGTTCAGCCGGGCAATCGTTCCCGGAGTGTGCACGGCCGGCACGCCCGCCGGATTGAAATCATTCGACAGCTTGAAATACCACTCGGCGATTCCGCGCGGCAAGCTCGCGCTCGTACGCGGAACCCACAAGCCAATGTCGTCGATCCCGTCCTGATCCATGTCGGCGGCCACCGGCCGGTCCAAAACGCCCGGATAACCCCAGACCATCGTCGCATCGGCCCCGTCCGTGAGGCCGTCGTTCGCCAGGTTGAACGAAAACACGTTGTTGTTGAACACGGCCATGTCGTCGAGACCGTCGCCGTCAAAGTCGCCGACAATCGGGTGGCCGAACAGGTTGTTGGTGATGAACGTGTCAGCCGCGTCGATGACAAAGTTGTGGTTTGTGTCGAGCGCCCAACGCCCGCCGTTGTACAAGCCGATCTCGTCGCCGTTGGCGGCGTTGCCGTCGAAGTTGCCGGCGACCGGCAGCGCGCTCGCCACGTTGAAGTTCCCCAACGTTGGCTGAATCGTGAGGATGTCCGTCGGAAGGTTCACGACGCCGTTGCTGTTGGTGTCGATGATCCAGCGGAAAGCGCCCAGCTCGGCCGAAAAGCCGAACGCCGCCAATTGATCGAAGAATCGCAGCTCGAGTGGGTCGACCCCGCCCGCTCCGGCGCCAACCTCGCCTCCGTTATTCCCGTTCGGCGTCGCCAGCGGCCGGAACTTACCGGCAAACACAAGATCGTGAACGTTGTAGCCGCCCAGGCCGATTGATCCGTCGGCGTTCGCCACCGGTAGTGTGAATGAAATATCCACGTTCGTCGCGTCGTTGCCGATCTGTGCGTTGGCCGGATCCCACACGAAGTTGCCGTTGATATCGATGTCGATGTCCTGTGCAACGAAGCTGCCGATCTCCGGCCGCGAATCCACCGTGAACCGGGCCACAAAATCGCCGCCGACCTCCTGGTTGCCGCTCGGGAAAAACGGCGGCGCCTGCGGCTCGATCGAGTTCGATTCGCCGTCCAAGAGGTTGCCGGCCGGATCGACAATGTCGTCCCGAATCGTGAGCGTAAAGCGGTCATCCGGCAGCGGCTCGAAGAAGTCGATGATGATCATCGCCGTCGCCGCGGAGCCGCCGGTCGCCGGGTCGAACATCACCGTGACCGATTCAATTGGAATCTGCCCCACATGATCGCCCACCAGCAAAAAGCTCCCGGGATTCTCGGCGATTGCTTCCACGATCGCTTCATAAAGGAAATCGTTGTCCACGCCCGGCTGATCCAGCCGCAGCGGCAGATCGCGCACTGCAATCTTGAGGCTGTTCACCAGCGGCGTGAAACCGTTGAGCGACGGCTTCGGATCGAACAAATCGAAGTCCTCGCCGTTGGGCAAGATGTCCGTGATCTGCGGTCCCTGCGTGTCGATGAAGATCTGCAGCTCATCGACGTTTTCGCGGATCACTCCGTCCATCGCCATCGGGTTGCCCGCCTGGTCCTCGGCCGTCACCAGGAGCCGCCGCAAGCCATCGATCGGCACGCCCGTGATCTCGTTCAAGTCGCGAACCGACGTGATTTCCCAGTAGCCGTCCGGAAAGGCGTCGTTGCCGTCAAAGGGCACGGCAACCGCTTGCCCAAGGAACGTGTCGGTAGCCAAGTCGACGATGCCGTTATTATTGCGGTCCAAGAATACGCGAACGCTGCTATCGGCCTCGGCTCGGCCCCACAGCGTCGGCGTCGTATCGCTCGTCACGCGGTCGGCGAACGTTGCAGGAACAACGCCCACGCCCGTGTCGCTATCCGCGTGCAGGCCGTCGAACATGCTGGACGCGTCTGGGAGACCGAAGGAAACCGGCGGCGGCACTGAGTCGACCGTGATTTCCAGCAGAAAGTCTTCACTGATGTTGCCCGCGCGGTCCTCTACCTCCAGCTTGAGATTGTGCACGCCGCCAGCCAGCGTGCCACCCACGATCGCCGGGCTCGCGGGCGTCAAAAACGGCAGCGTCCGTGTAAGCTGCGTGAACGCCGTGAACATGTCGCCCGGCGTCATGAACGCATCGGCCGCCGGATCCTGCGCGGAATCGTAGATCAATACCTCCTGCGCGCTGTTCTCGAACCGGTCGAAGATGCGAAACTTCAAATTGTCCGTGAACAACAACTGGGCGAGCGCCGCGTTTGGATCCGTCGTCGTCATCGACACCGCGGGCGTCGTGTCCTTGGTGATGTTGTCGTTATCGTGCCGGCCCGAATCGTCGAGCAAATCGAGAAACGGCGTGTTCGGCGCCACTGTATCGATTACCACCATGAGCGGCGCCTGGAATGTCAGGCTCCAATCCACCAGCACACCTTGTTGCTCGTTGAACGAATCGTCGGCAACGCGCAAGCTCCACACGCCAGCGATCGGCAGGCCATTGAGCTGCGATAGCGGCACCTCTGGCCGGAAGACGCCGGTAAACGGCGCGGCGCCGGCCGTAATGCTGATGCCGCTCGCATCGTCGAAGGTCGTTCCAACATAGCCGGCGCCCGCGCCTCCGTTGTCGGTCGACAGCTCGATCTCCGTGCCGTTGGGGGCAATCAGGACGATATCGAAATCCTCGGCACGCCCGCCCGTGATGGCCAGCGAAACATTCAGGTCCGCAATCGTCTGCATACCGGATGCTGCCACGTTGATCGGCACAGTGACCGTGTCGCCGTCGGGAACGGGGAGCGGCCCCGCGCCAAACGCAAATGTGCTACCCAGCGACACCGGATCGCCCAAGACGCCGGCCGCGCTTTCGAACCGTCCAAAAAAGTTGTACTTGCCGTCGGCCATCGGCTCGACGGTGACTTCCCACAACCCGAGCCCGTTGCCGATGATCCCATCGGTTGCATCCGAACCAACCGTGCCGCTTCCGACCAACAGTGGCCCGCCAACCGGCGCACCCATGGCGTTGGTCGGTTGCGCGAAAACAAGCACCGTCGTGTTCACCGAACCCTGGCCGGAGAAAGCCGGCTGCATCTTGTTCGTCACATTATCGTCGCTCGACATTCCGGTGTCGCTTGAGGCTAGCAGGTCGAACGTGCCGCCCACGATCGAATCCGCGCTGATCGTCAGCCACAGCGGCGGCGACGCGTTGCTGCGACCCATCTGCTGATCGAGTCCGCCTTCGCCATC